>NZ_JAMXEX010000025.1 GCF_025370775.1 Ancylothrix sp. D3o
CTACCTAATTATCAACAAGGAATAAGAGCTATGAGGCTTATTCTATCAGCGTTATAAGCGACTTGTCACCCCGACAGTCAAAAAGCTACTTTATTTTATCTGGGGTTTCTTCCAGCTTTTGTAGATATTAATCAAATATCTTATTTAGATATTGTTATTATTATAATAATTACTATCTTGACCGTAGGCGGTGTAAAACTTTGTTATGCGTTTATGGCTGATAGAGCTAGGTTTTCTATTAGTTCCAAAATAACAAAAAGAATAAATTTGGCGGTTGGCTGTGTAATGATTTCTGTTGGTTTTTTTTTATTAACACAACTTTAATCAGATGACCCGCGTTGAGTATAGCTAATAAATTACTGTACCGGAACACTGCAATATGAGAGAGAGGTCGGTAGTTGGATGTCCACATCGGGCTTGAGGGTCGGTGGAGGATGGCATTTTATTGGGGAGTTAATTGGGGGGCTGGTGGTGTGCGGCCTGAACTGGTCGTTTGGTAAGTAGGGCCGGCCAAACGCCGGGGAGTCACACCACGAGCCCTCACGGAAAGTACCAGAAATGGTATGGCCACGCCCAAGTAGGTAACGCTCACAGGCGGAATGCAGGCCCCAAACGTAGCCGTTAGCGTAAGCGTCGCGTAGCGATAGCCAGCAGCCTAAGTTGGTTAGGAGCAACAGGGATTCTTGAGGGCGGTGAACACGAGTGAACTGTCGTTTAAACTGCGTAATAACGCAACGGGCCAAATAAGGCTGACAGGCCCGAACCAACAAAGTAGGTGGGTGGTTTTGTTTATCAACTATCAGCAAAGCGTGTGAACGAACTCCCTCCGCAGAATAGACAGCACAAAGCCGAGAAAACGGACAACCAAACGATACAACAGGGTAAATCCTACAGAGTCTATGGGAAGGTCGAATCCTGTAGTAGGCAGACCGTAAGGAAAGCAGAACTCTAGCTTTGGGTAGAGGATGAGGCAAAAAGCGAAAGCCTTCCTGTAACGGGGAGGATAGGGGTTCAAAATTTGCCCCTGACAGAAAGGGATAGCAGACTTGCCTTGGGTCATACCAGAAAGGGTAGTGCTGCATAGTCAGGATATTACGACTGGTATCAACAACTTAAGGATGCGTTGTAATGATGAATAAAATACCAGATAGCGCCAATATGATTAGATAATTTTTTAGAAAACGAGAGAACTTTTCTCCCTAAACGGGCTATTCTTTGTCGCATCGTATTATTAAACCTTTCTATGTAATTTGTTAAGCCACTGTTTTTTGCTACTGCTTTGTGTCTTTTGGTCGGAAAAATGGTCGAATAGGCTTGCCAAAAATCTGTGTAAAGACGTTCGGCCCTAACGTCTCTACGAGCACATTGACGATAAACAGGTGGTAAAGAATCCCATAATCCTTTAGCTCCCAATAAATCTCTGCTGCCAATAAACACTCCAACAATTTCTTTGGTTCTAGTATCTATGGCCAGCCGACATATCCACTGTTTATTACCTTTCGAGCCTACAAATGACCACATCTCATCACATTGAAGTGTTAGTTTACCCTTTTTTTTGAAGTGACATTCACAACTCTAAGAACTAATGCTAATTTTTTATTGACGTAATACTGTAACCACCTCGGAGACACCCCGGTTGCTCGGACTATTCCAGCTAATGATATCTTTTCTAATAAAAGTTTATCTATAATTTTTTTCTCTTGGGATTGGGGTTGATGTCTGGGAACAAGTACAAATTGTCTACCACACTCCTTGCATTTAAAGTTTTGCTTCCCACTAGAAGTCCGGCCATTTTTCATAACATTTTTAGAAGCGCATCGGGGACAATTCCTAGGAAAGCAAGTTATTGTTGTACTAAATAATTATATCCTATTTTCCTGACTATGCACCACTACCCAAGAACAGGAAAAATCTAAAAAAAAAGTGGCCGACCTTCCAAATGTAGAGACGAACTGCGGCGAACGGCTGTACTTTAGAAAACAAACTTTTAATGAGGCTAGAATATTTGAGAGAATACCGGACTCCGTTTCATATAGGGCAAGGTTGGGGGTTAAATGAATCCAATGTTTATCGTATAATCACGCCTGGTAGAAAAATGTTTAATTGAAGCTAGATTGTTTATAATGTCTGAAAAAAAACGCCCTGTTAAATCAAGAGTTAGAGTGGGAAGTCGTAGTAGTTGATGTCACCGAAACTCCCATTGAACGTCCAAAAAAACAAAATTTTACAGCGGCAAGAAAAAGAAGCATACATTAAAATCTCTAAGAGTAGTAAAGCAAAAAACCAAGTTAATTGTCTTACTGTGCCAAGGGAAAAGAACATAATTTTAAAATTTCTTAAATCACCAAAATAAGATAACCAAAAATATAAAATGTCTAGCCTATAAAGTATATTAAGAAAATATAAAATTTCATATAAAAAGTTAAACTTCTCACAAAAAGAAAACAGTCAACATTTATCTGAAGAGCAAAAAATAGGAAAATAAAATTTTTTATTAAGAATTGTTATTGAACACGTTAATCCTGATCTGAAGATTTTTAAAATAATTTCATCTCGCTATAAAAATAGAAAATTTTTTTTGGTGCGCTTAAAATTGATAGCAGGTATTTATAATTATGAGCTTTGTTTGCCTAAGATTTGTTAATGATGGGGACTTTCGCTCATAGGTCTAATATGCTCCATCCATTCAAAGTTTTTGGGGAGAGCCTGCTAGTTGATGTTACAATTTATGATGAAAGCAATCAGCTTTATCGTGCCTCATTGGTGCTAAAAAATCTTCTGGCCACGACACAGAGCGTCATACTGGTTCAAACCCCATGTCATATAGCGATTTTAATACCATCGGAAAAGTAAAACAAGCATTTGGATTAACCACTGTTGAAAATGTCCGCTTTTTCCCTTCTATTGACCCAATTGTTCCCAGTGATACGCTAATAGCTTTTTTACAAGAAAGTGTGCCGCTTGCTACTGCTACTGGTAGTGAGAAGGCTCGCTCTGAATTGATTATTAGCCCTATTCTCCTAGAGGTTCGTAAATATAAGAACCGGAAAATCAGCCTTTTTTCTGGCGAAGAGTTTTCGGTAGATCCGAGTGTCGGTTTGAATGGCGTTTGTGATTTTTTGATTAGTCGTTCGCCTGAATTACTGGAAATTGAAGCGCCGGTGGTTGTAATTCTGGAAGCAAAAAAAGCTGACTTGAAGATTGGTATAGGTCAATGTATTGCAGAAATGGTAGCTGCCCAGAAATTTAATGAGTTAAAAGGCAATCAAATTTCTGCTATTTATGGCTGTATTAGTAGTGGGACTCAGTGGCGATTCTTAAAGCTAAAAGGCCAAACTGTGACCATTGATTTGAATGATTATTCACTTTTTCCTGTAGAACAAATACTGGCATTTTTGGTATGGATGGTCGAACAAAGTTGATAGACTAGCAAAACTAATTAGCGGGACTTCAACAAAAAAAAACGAGCTAAATAAGCTATAATGCTTGAATAGCAGAGAAATAACTTTAAATCAGAAACGATGAAAGAGACCCCCCCTGCTGCGATGCCCCCCTGTTTTGAGAGATGGTGTCAAAGATTTGACGATATCTTTGGTCATAATGCCCAAAAAAGGGAGTGAATGAACTATTTAGGCGGATTATTGGGCGAAAGTGAGCGAAAAAGCCTTTCCCAAATGGCGGCAAACAGCCTAGGAGTGACTTACCACAAGTTACATCATTTTTTAACGGAGGCACCAAGGTGAGCAATGGAACTGAATCAACGCCGTCTTTTGGTAATGAATCAGTGTAGGCAAACCAAAATTAATCGAGGCTTTAGCCTAATTATTGATGATTCTGGACACCGAAAAGGTGGTAATTTTACAGAGGTAGTAGGACGGCAATACATAGGATAAATTGGAAAAACAGACAACGGGGTAGTTGCAGTTACTAGCCATCTATATGATGGCATCAAAAGTTCACCCTTAGATATAGAATTATATCAAAAAGCCGACTCATTACCCAAAGGAAACGCCGACCCAGAATTTAAAAAGAAACCCGAACTAGCCCTATACTTAATAAACAAAAGTTTAGCTAGAGGATATCAACCAGGAATAGTCTTAATTGATGGGGGGTATGGAAATAATACCAGTTTTTTACAATAATTAGAGAAAAGAAACTTAAAATACATGGTCGCAATTGCCAAAAACCGTAAAGTAATAATTGAAAAAGCCGAGGGTGAAAAAGAGGAAATCAGAGTCTCAGAGTTGGCTTCATCGTTGCCTGACGAAGCTTTCACGAAGATTCAACTATCAAGATAAAAATCGAGAACCGTGTGGGTAGCAACAAGAGAAATTGAGTTATCAAAGTATCAAGGCAAGAAAGTAATCGCTATTGTTATGAATGCAGAGACTTTCGAGAAAGCTACTGAAATTGATTATTTAATCACCAATATAGGTTCATCAATCGCCACAGAGGAGTGGATAGGAAAAAGCTATTCACAAAGAAATTGGGTGGAAGTTTTCTACCCTTGAATCCAAGGGATGGTTAGGGCTAAAATAATATCAAGTCCGAGATAAACGCAGCCTAAAAAGGCATTTAATTTTGGTGTTTTGTGCTTACATTTTCATCCTCTGGCATACCTTAACGGGGGGATTAAGACGTAGATGGGCTTGGAAATCTTTAAACACTTTTACAGAAGCTCTTGAAGCATTTCGTCCAGCCGTATCATTTCGGTTTGTCTTATGGTTGAACGAAAACTGGAAAGTATTTGCCGCTTATAAAGCTAGTTCGATGCTCTGTTTGGGCTTAAAATTTGTTTAAGTCCCCATAAATGTAGTTGTGGGTTGGTGCTGTGTCGAGATACGAATGCCGCACTTAATTTTTTTACAAAAGCATTAAGTACGTTAGGGCATACCAGAGCTTAGGGGCGAGACGCTCTAAACGCGCAGGCGTGAGTTGTCGCTTATCTAAACTCTGCAATGACTTTAGGCAAGGACTTTTATACTGCAATAAGAATCCCTCTATTTCTAATCGGGGGATGGTCAATTCGCTAATCTGTGAATTTGCTATATTTGTCCCTGCGAGTGAAAAAAATTGACATCCTCTCCCTCTTTAGATATACTTATAAAAGTAGAGAAACTTAAAACAGTAAGCTGGCTACAAGCAAACTCATCAGGGCATTACGTTAACAATTCCCTCAACCCTTAAAAACTTTAAGTCAGAAGTAATTACTCCCACAGCGCCACCCATAACAGCAGTTGATGATTGCGGTTGTGGGATGGATATCCAAGGTCTTGACACACTGGCACCAATATCTGAGGAGCCGCAAACCCCTAACCCGGTTTCTGCAAATATCAGCCTTGCACAGCTTCAAGAGTTGACAAGGCGTTTTAATGCGGCGAATTTTTCCCTAGGTCAAGCCATTACTGAGACCCTAACCGGCACCCCAACCAACGATATCATCGCTGCGAACGCAGGTGATGATGTAGTCATTGCCTACGAAGGTGATGATGTTGTAGTCGGTGGAGATGGCAACGACAACATTTTTGGCAACAGCGGCAATGATTTATTATTTGGCAATTCTGGAGCCGATACAATAAATGGCGGCGTTGGCAACGATACCGCTTTTGGCGGTAGAGGCAATGACTTGATGCTTGGAGGTGCCGATGCCGATATTCTGTTGGGTGACAGCGGCAGTGACACTTTAAACGGCGGCGATGGTGACGATAAAGTATTTGGCGGCAAAGGAAATGACTCTGTTTCCGGTGATGCTGGTAACGATACCCTTCACGGTGGCCAAGGAAATGATGTAATGCGCGGCGGTGTCGGCAATGATATTGTTTCGGGTGATATCGGCAACGATACCATCTGCGGTGATGAAGGTGACGATAAAGCTTATGGTGGCACAGGAAACGATTGCGTCGGCGGCGATGCCGGTAACGATACGCTTTTTGGCGGCCAAGGAAATGATGTAGTCAGTGGCGGTGCCGGCAATGATTATATTTCTGGTGATCTGGGTAACGATACATTAACAGGTGGTGAGGGAGCAGATACCTTCGGCTTCCGCTATTTTGCTCACGCAGGCCAATCAACACCGAATGCCAGCGTCCCTAACGGTAATGTTTTCGGCTTAGATACCTTGACCGATTTTACTCCTGGTCAAGATAAAATTCAATTGGATAACAGCGTCCTAACTCAATTGCCAGAGGGTACTTTAGCAACAAACCTTTTTGCTGTAACTACTAACTTTATGCCTAATACTGATGGTGTGGGTACAGCTAAGGTTGTTTATGACAAAACAAGCGGTCTGGTTTACTATAACCCTAATGTTGCTGTAGGCGATGAATTACCATTAATGCAGCTACAAGCTAATTTCAATAATCTCACTTCTAGTGATTTTGAAATTATCTAAATCGGTACTGAGGCAAAAGCCGATTTTTTATTTACAAAGCTTTCTAAACTTTGCTAGTAAAAAAAATCGGTTTTTTCCCATAAATTAAATTCCCTCTACAGAACTTAGGTAAAAGTGCCAAGTTGTAGGAGTTTGTAGGGGCGGCTTCAGGAGTACGGCCTTTATTTAGTAGGAGTGTCTACTTTCTACTTCTGTTAAATTTCCAACTTTTTACTCAAAGATGCCTTCTCAACTCAATGATGCTATTTCTTATTATAACCTCGCAGTTATTTTTGACCAAAAGGGATTACTAAAAGAAGCTGAAACCAGCTACCGTCGCGCTATTTCTCTTAAACCGGATTATCTTAAAGCTTATAGTAACTTGGGTTGTATTCTCGTCAAGCTTGATAAACTTGAAGAAGCAGTTAAAGTGTACCAAACAGCCCTCGCCATCAGTCCAAACTGGGCAACTTTACACAATAATTTAGGTCAAGCTTTACAGGCACAAGGAAAAGCTGGTGATGCTTTATCGGCTTATTTAACTGCCATTGCTTTGCAGCCAAATATGGTTTTAGCTCATTATAACGCGGGTAAAGTTTGGCAACTCGAAGGTGAGCATTTGCAGGCAGGCCGGTGTTTTCAGCGCGTAATTGAACTGGCACCAGATAATGTTTCAGCTTACAGTGATTGGGGCTATTCTCTGATGGCTTCTGGCAAACTAGATGCCGCAATGGAGTGTTTTCAAAAAGCAATTTCTCATCAACCGGCTTTTGTTGAAGCGTATTGCCAACAGTTTCTTCAACCAGAAGAACAAAAAAAACAAGAAATTGACGAACTACAGCAAGCAAAAATTGCCTGTGCGAGATTTTTGGATGCCTTGCAAAAGCCATTTATCTCTACCGAAATTTATGCCTATCTCTGGCAAACTTATGTACATTTAGGAAATGTTTTATTTGAGTATGGCAGCTATCGACAGGCGGAGAATTATTATCACCAAGCTTTACAAATTGAACCAAAAAATCCAGAAATTTATTTGAAATTGAGTCAATGTTTGGGGAAACAAAAACGGCAAAATGCAGCCTTACTGGTGAGCTTTTTGGCAAAAATGAGTCCCTCAGCAGCAAGGTTTGCAAAAAATAACCAGTCGTCATTAACTACTTCTCCCCAAGGTGTTTATTTATCAGCGAAAGAATGGGTTACTGCTACTGAATTAAAAGGCGCGGAATATGTGGAAGTTTGTTTAGAAGATGAAAAAGGCAGTCAAGAAAGCGGGTTTGTTTACGAAGATACTAAATTTGAGCAGCAAACACGGGAAAAAGACCCTTTTCGACCGATATCTGAGGAGAATTTAACTTTGAATAAATTGCCTGATTCTGAAACTTTAGAAAAAGAATGTGGAGGGTTAAATTGTGCGCCATGTCTGAAGCGAATTTATCAACAACTTTCACCTATTTACGAAGAAAGCGGTATTCAAGTTTTTGATAATAATCGTTCACAGCTTTGTTTTAATTCTCCCAACACTTTTGTAACAGTAATTCCAGAGGGACGCGCTTGGGTTGTACCTCAAAAAAATTACTGGATGATTTGTAATGCTATTGGTATTATTAGCCCTGATAATTATTTGTTAGCAGATATGTCGCGGGAGTATCCGGGTTCTTTGCCAGGATGTCACCGGCATGATCCTAATAAACACCGCATTTTTAATATAGAAGAATTGCCGCCGATAGAGAAAATAGACGCTTCGGTGGCTGTCTTATCTGGACTTTCGGGAAATGTCTATTTTCATTGGATGGTAGATATTCTTCCCAGACTCAATATTTTGCGGCAAAGTAAAATAGAATTCTCAAAAATAGATAAGTTTTTAATTAATAGTATTACTCAACCTTTCCAAAGAGAAACGCTGTCGCTGTTGGGAATTCCTAGTTCAAAAATTATTGAGAGTGATCTTCACCCTCACATTCAAGCAAAAAAGCTCATCGTTCCTTCTTTTGCGGGACATTTGGGGTGGGTAGAACCGGCCTCTCTTAAGTTTCTCCGTCAGGAGCTTTTGAAACAAATTTCTTTACAAAATTTAACTTATCCAGAGCGGATTTATATTAGTCGAGGAAAGGCAAGATACCGGCGCGTTTTGAATGAAGAAGAACTCATCAATTACTTGGAAAAGTTCGGTTTTCAAAGTGTGACATTAGAAGAAATAGCGGTTGCCGAACAAATTACCCTGTTTTATCATGCTAAAATAATTGTGGCTCCACACGGCAGTGGGTTAACTAATATTATCTTTTGCCAGACGGGGACAAAAATTATTGAATTAACTTCACCGCATTATGTTAGACATTATTATCCGGTCATCAGTCAACTTTTAGGGTTACAACATTACTACTTAATAGGGGAGGCATTTGCTTGTTATCCTCTACGAGAGTTGATGTATCAAAATCCTCTAACAGAAGATATTAAACTAACTAAAAGCCAATTAGAAGCTATGATAAAAATTATAGGTTTAAATAATTACCCCACATCTGAAAACACAGCAAATTCTATGGAAACTATTGTCAATTCTCAATTGAACGCCGTTAAGTTAAATGAGCAAGCTGAAGCTTACTTGAAACAAGGCAAATTAAAGGAAGCAGAAACAATTTGTCGGCAAGTTTTAGCAGTTCAACCGCAGTCTGCACCGGCTTTCAAAACCCTGGGCAATGTTTTGCAGGCTACGGGAAAAATAGAAGAGGCAAAAGAGTGTTATAAAAAATCTTTGATTATTGAGCCAAATTATGCAGCAGTTTATGCCAATTTAGGCAGTTTGGCGGCGCAGCAGAAAGAATGGGAAGCGGCGATATCTTATTATCAAAAAGCGATTCAGTTAGATCCGAAATTGGGTGCGGCTTATCGGAATTTGGCGAAGGTTTGGACGCAATTAAATAAGCCGGTGGAAGCGGCAGAGTGTTGGTATGGTGCTTTTAGTTTAGAACCCGATAAATTTACTGTTCAAGAATGCGTTAATTTAGGTAATACTTTGGTAAGTCAGGAGAAGATAGAGGAGGGAATTTTATGTTACCGGCACGCTTTGAAGTTTAATCCTAATTTACTTGGTGTATATCAAAATTTGGGAGAAGCCCTGAAGCGACAAGGTAAGCTAGAAGAAGCAAAAGTTTATTATAGAAAGGCTGAAGAAGTGGAAAGAAAAGCAGGCAATAAGTTGGAGTTAACAAAGGCTAATAATGGGGCAATTAGCAGCCAAAAATCTATAAATTCAGTGGGATTAGCGGATGCTGAGGCGTGTATTGCTTTAGCAGAATTTTACAGTAAAAAGGGCAAATGGTTAGAAGCTATTGCGGCTTGTCAGCAAGCAATTTCACTTCAACCGGCATCTGCTGACGCTTACAAAATATTGGGTAAAGGGCTACAATTTAGTGGTCAGTTGGAGACGGCGAAACAATGTTATTTAAAAGCTTTAGAAATTCAGCCGAATTTAGCAGAAGTTTATGCTAATTTGGGGAGTTTGGCGGCACAGCAAGAAAGCTGGCAAGAAGCAATTTTATATTCTCAAAAAGCGCTGCAAATAAATCCTCAATTAGTGCCGGTTTATCGGAATTTGGCGAAAGTTTTTGATCGCATGGGGTTGCCGGCAGAATCGGCACTTTGGAGTTATAATGCACAGAGGTTAGAACAGAGCCTAGAACCGGCTTCGGGAACGGCAGAGAAATATTTACTTTTGGGAAATAAACAGTTGTTAGAGGGAAACGTTGATGAAGCGGTTAAATGTTACCAGCAGGCTATTACATTAAATTCTAATATGTCGCCGGCTTATCATAATCTTGGGGAAATTTTAAGTACAAAACAGCAATGGGATGAAGCAATTAAAGCTTACCGAGAAGCGATTAAGGTAAAGCCAGATAATGCCGGTTCTCATTATGGTTTGGCAAAAGCATTGTCTGCACAAAAAAACTGGCAAGAAGCGGTGGTAGCCTACCGGCAGGCAATTAGTTTTAACCCAAATTCAGCGGCAATTTATCATCAATTGGGAGATGCACTGAGTCAACTGCAACAGTGGGAAGAAGCTGTCAAGGCTTATTATCAAGCTATTGAGTTAAATCAGGATAATTCGTGGTCGTATAATAATTTAGGAGACGCGCTGATTAAACTGGAAAGGTGGGAGGAAGCCGTCACTGTTTATCGCCGCGCCATTGAGTTAAACCCAGATTTCTTTTGGTCACATCAGAATTTAGGAGATACGCTGATAAAATTGCAACGGTGGGATGAGGCTGTTGCAGCATATCGAAAGGCAATTACCTTAAACTCTGAGTCGGCTCAAACTTATTACAGCTTAGCAGATGCGTTAGTAAAACTGGGTGAGTGCGATGAAGCGGTGGCTTGTTATGAAAAAATCCTCCAACTGCAACCAGAAACAGCAGGAATTCAGCAAAAAATACACGAAATTAAGCATCAAATAGACAAGCAAATAAACACACAGGAAAAAACAGAAGCAACTTCGGGTTTTACACAATATCCCCACTCAATAGTTTTAACAGGTTCCGAAAAGCCGTTCAGTTTAGAGCGCAAAGATAGCAAAACTATTAAAATTGCCGAGCAAGACATTTTATGTTTTATGGTAGTCAGAAATGAATCGCTGCGCTTGCCTTATTGTCTCTCCTATTATCGGCAACAAGGAGTAGCGAAGTTTTTTGTAGTTGATAATGATTCCACTGATGAGACTCTTTCCTATTTACTGAAACAGCGAGATGTCTATGTTTGGCATACCAAAGATGCTTTCAGTCAATCCAGATGTGGTACAAACTGGACTGAACTCTTACTCAAAACTTATGGCGAAAAACACTGGTGTTTAATTGTCGATCCCGATGAAATTCTTTATTACCAAAACTGCGAAGACAGAAGCCTTTCGGAGTTGTGTGAAGAATTAGATCGGCAAGGAAAGAAAGGACTCACGGCAATTTTGCTGGATATGTACTCAGATAAGCCGATTAAAGAAACTCATTACAGTGCCGGTCAAGATCCGCTAGAGATTTGTCCATTTTTCGACCGAAAGTTTTATCACTATAAGACAGACAATTTTTACGGACGCACGCATCAGACTAGCTACTTTGGAGGAGTTAGACAAAGAGTTTTTGGAAATGAATCCATAGATGGGCAGGAAAATATTTTTTATTGCCTCAATAAAGTCCCGCTCATTAAATACGATTCTAGCATTGAAATCGAGCCAAACTTTCACTGGACAAGCTGTATAGAATTAGCCGAAGAAACGGGATGTTTACTACATTTTAAATATTTTTCCAATTTTGCCCAATATGTGCAGGAAGAAGAACAAAGAAAAGAACATTGGAACGAAGGAATTCAGTATGCCCAATATGCCAAATCCCTTCGACAAAATGAACAGATAAACCTTTACGATCCCAAGCATTCAGTGAGATTCCGAAATAGTCAACAATTAATAAATTTAGGCATCATGCAAGGAGTAAGCAGCTTAAATGAAGATTCTGCCATAGGTTCTGAAGAAAACTATAATTTAGGTCAAGAAAAAGAAAAAAATCAAGAATGGGAAGAAGCTATTTTTTATTATGAAAAAGTCCTCAGTCACAACCCCCAACACCCCTGGGCGCATAACAACTTAGGTTTGTGCTTGCTGCGGCTAAAACGGTGGGAAGAAGCAATTAGTGCCTACCGCTGTGCCATCAATATTAAGCCTGATTTTGCTTGGTCTCATTATAATTTAGCATCCGCTTTCAAGGAGTTAGGACAGTGGCAAGAAGCGGTGGATCATTATCGTCAAGCATTACAGCTAAACCAAGATTTACCATACATTTACCAGCAATTGGGAGAGGCTTTGCAAAAAGTAGCTAAATCCTATTTAAATGAAGCAATGGAGTGCTTCCGTCAGGGGATAAAAGCTCAACCAGATAACGTAGAAATTTACCACAAAGCATTAGAAATTCAGCCCAATGAGTCTCAACTTTATGTAGAGTTAGCAAATGCGTTAGTAAGAAAAAATGAATTTAATCAAGCGATTGGATTTTATCATGTTGCCCTTCAAATTAACCCGAATTTGGCTGAAGCGCATTGTCAGTTAGGCAAAGTCGCTGAAAAACAAGGAGACGTCAAACGAGCAATTGCTTCCTACCGGCAAGCTATTGATTGCAACTCCAATGCAGGACGCTACTATTTTTATTTGGGGAAAGTTTTGCAAAAACAAGGAAAAAGCGAAGAAGCGATTATCTATTATCAAAAAGCTACTCAGTTCGATTTAGATTCGGATATTGCTTATGAAGAGTTAGCAAAGTTTTGGATACAGAACCAAAACTGGGAAGCCTCACTGGCGGCTGTTCGCAAATCAATCCAACTCAATCCAAATTCCGCTATTTGTCACAAAAATTTAGGAGATATTCTGGCAAAACAACGTAAAATTCAAGAAGCGAGTGCGGCTTATAGTAAGGCCATTCAACTTGGGTTTTCACCTTATTAGTTAGCGATGAAAAAAAAGTAGGAGTTATAAACATGAAGGCTGAAACAGATATGACCTATTTTCAAAAGGGCAAACAACTGGAGGCGGAAGGCAAGCTGAATGAGGCGCTCAGTGCCTACAGTCAGGCAATTAAGTTGAATCCTAACAATGCTCTATTTTATCAATGGATGGGAAATGCTTTAACTTTAAACAATCAGCTTGAAGAAGCACTTGCTTCCCATCGGAAAGTTAGCCAAATGAGAGGGTGGGATCAGCACGCCTTAAGAGGTTATGAATTTCCTAAAGATTTTTTTACAAACCATATTTCCAACTGGAAGAAATATCTGAACTTATTTGCAGAAAAACCCGGCATTAAGGCTTTAGAAATTGGCAGCTTTCAGGGAATGTCTAGTTGTTGGCTGCTGGACAATATTTTGACTCATCCTTCAGCGACAATTACCTGTATTGATCCATTTTGGCCATCATACGAGCATTGTTTTGATGCTAACATTGCTAAAACAAATGCCTCATCAAAAGTTATTAAGCTGAAAGGTATATCGGAAAACGTTTTAAGTTCATTGCAACCCAATTTTTATGATTTTATTTATATTGATGGCAATTATGCAAGTGATGCAGCGTTATACGATGCTGTTTTCTCATGGAAATTATTAAAAGTAGGTGGGATAATTATTTTTGATGATTATCTGCTTTCTGAGAAGATAGATAACACTAAAACGGGAATAGATTTATTTCTATCATGGTATGAATCGACACTTGAAGTTATTTATAAAGATTATCAAGTTTTTGTTAAGAAAAGACTAGATGAAAATTTAGATGTAAACTTTAATAGCTTTTTCAAAAAAGCAAATGAATTATATCGGCAAGGTCAACTAGAAGAGGCTACTGTTGCCTACAAATTTTATCAGAAGTTAAACCCCAACTTTTATGCCATTTACCATAACTTAGGAGAAGTCCTAGCCGAACAAGGACGTTTAGATGAAGCTGTGACAGCATACCGACGTGCTGTTGAACTGAACCCTAACTCCGCTTGGTCGCATCATAACTTAAAAGAAGTTTTGACTAAACAAGGAGACTCGCAAGCAGCAGTCATTTCCTATCCTCCTCCAATTGAACAGAAGTCCTATTTGTCTGATGTATCCGAAAACCCAGAAAAAACAGTTGCCAAAATAAATCAACAAAATCCCGTTATTGAAATAGATGTTCGCTCTTATGAAGAATACATCGATTTGGCAAAAGAGTTAAAAAAACAAGGAAAGCTTGAGGAAGCGCTCAACTGCTACTTTAAAGCCATTCTACTGAAACCTGACTTTTGGAAGGCACACAACAATCTATATTTTAATATAATAGAGTTGACAGACAAACCGTCATTTTTTAATGGGGTAATATCTCATAAAGGTGATTTAGAAAAGTTGTGGGAAAAAATCAGACAATTTTATGTGGAGAGCATCGATAGGTTCCCGCGAATTCATCATCTAGCCTACCTAAATTTAGGTGATGTATTAACTTTGCAAGGAAACCCAGATGAGACTATCGAGATTTATCTGAAAGGAAATTATCAGCAAATTTTATTTTTAAAACCGGATTATATCAAAAAACACTGGAATCTTGCCAACTCAAAAAAACCACAATTCTTAATGATTGGATGTACTAAATGTGGAACCACTTCTTTATATAATTACTTAATTCAACATCCGAAAATTTTGCCATCTCTAGTCAAAGAAATTCAATATTTTTATCCAGATAGTAGATATGATTTGGGCGATAAGTGGTACTTGGCTCATTTCCCTCCTGTGGAAACTAGCCAAGGGTTTATGACAGGTGAAGCTACTATTTATTATATTTATTGCTTAAAAACTATTCAAAGAATTTATGATTTTTGTCCTACGTTGAAATTGATTGTGATGCTGAGAAATCCAACCGCAAGAGCGATTTCCAATTTTTATATGAATGTCGCATTAGGATCGGAAAAAAGAGGGGATATAGAAGCAGTAATGATGTCCGAGCTAGAAATTCTTACAGGAAAGACAACAATAACCGAGGAAACCCTCAAACAATTGCCCAGCCGTTATCTGGCAGAGGGAGTATATGTCGATTTCCTAAAACATTGGATGAATGTTTTTCCTAAACAGCAGTTTTTAATTTTGCAAACAGAAGAGTTGGCCAAAAATCCAGAAGGTACAATGAAGCAGGTGTTTAATTTCTTAGGAGTTTCTGAGTATCGTCTTCCCAGTTATGAAAGACTTAATGAAGGCTCTTACTCCCAAAGGAGTGATTCACTTCGTCAAAAGTTAGCTGAGTTTTTCAAGCCCCACAATCAACGGCTTGAGGAGTTTCTAGGAAGAAAATTTAACTGGGATTGACTTTCTATCAAAGCTGACACAGGAGAGTTCAAAAATCTGGTTTCCAAGGAAGTAATAAGGAAGCAATCCACGATTTTTAAGAAAAATTAAATTTGTTGCCTAAATCCTATTTCTATTGACAGTTTGTTGGGGGAACTGCCATCATCGCTCTAAGTTGTGGTGGCATTTTAAAAACAACAGAGCGTACCAACTGCTTCCATTCTGGCAAATTACAAAGAGAAGCGGTATTAATATTGTAGATACCGCGTTCCTCATAAAAATTAGTGAAGTCGTTCATCCAACTCGCCATCGTTTCTGTTGTCGAGCAAGAAGAATATTGCAATGATTTTTTTAAAAATTCAGCCATGAGAGCAAAATTGCCGGTGTCATACAAATTCCACGCTTGCCATACAAACGTAGAATAACGCACTTGTTTTTCTAATTGAGTAACACTAGGCGGTAAATTGGGTGACGCAAAGAAATTTTCCAAAATTTCGTTAATTAATAAAGCTTTTTTTTCAGATTTAATAGAAGCGCTTGCCTCATGCTGACGATAGGCTACTGTAACTTTTTTTAGCCAGTAAGATTGGCAGCCTATGCTCGTTAATCGCAGCACTAAATCGACATCTTCTGAGTGAGAAAAGCGAGTGTTAAATCCTCCGGCTCGGTGCAACCATTCTCGACGAAACATCATGGCACTGGGAAGGACGGGTTGCCACATTAACCAAGTTTCTAAGTCTAAGTTCGGCGCTTTTTTCCACATTTCGACATCGGCAATCTTTTCACCGGCAAAATTAACTTTTCGCCAACCGCTATGAACAATTCCTAAAGAAGAATCTCTCTCAAAACAAGCAACTTGTTCTTCAAGTTTAGTGGGTAAAAAGAAAAAGTCATCGGCATCCAAAAATGCAATAAATTCGCCACTTGCTTCTTGAATTCCCCGATTACGAGCGCTTGATACTCCTTCATTGTTTTGGTAAATATAGCGTATCCGATTAAAAAACGGCTCTAATACCGAGCGCGTGTTGTCTTTTGAGCCATCGTCAATTACAATTATTTCACAGTTTTTGTAAGTTTGGTTGAAAACGCTTTCGAGAGCTTCTTGGATAAAGCGAGCACCGTTATAAACCGGCATTACTACGCTTACTCGTGGAGAGTTTACAGTTTTAAATTCCTGAACACTTTTCAGATAGGGTTCTAATTCATTTTCTGTCTCCTTTAGTTTGGGCTGGATTTTATTTGGGAAATTTGCAGCTTTTAGGTGATGGTGATAATGCTCAAAAAGCGACTTGAGATCAGGCCGGTTTTCAAATGTGAAATCCGTATTATGTTTTGTAATAAAATCTGGGCGTTCTGTAGAATATCCGCTAAAATGAAAAAAATTCAAGGGCATCCCATTGACTTTATACCGCCCATTTTCGTGTTCAATATAGCGCTGATGCAAATTCCAAAAGCCCACATTTAAACCTGGATGTCGATTAATGCAAACATTTAAACCAAAGCTGGGTACAAAATCTAGCCACGCTTGATCACAATTCATTCCCTCTTCTAATTTGTAGTATCCAAAATTGACCAGCCGACTTTTCCACCAATGCAAAAATTTTTGAGCATCGGGATGTCGGGACACTCCCATAAAGCCACCATTATAAATTCCTCGTTGTCTAATAGCTAACTCAACCCAATATAGTTTGTCTCCTGTAAGCAAACTGTTTTCTGGCAGTTCGTGCTCGTGAGGAGTTAAGACAATTGCAAACTCATCCAGTTTGTCCCAAACTTCTTGATTTAACGAGTCATAAATATAGATATCACCATCAAAATAGCAGAGTTTTTCATAGTCATAAGTTTTCCACAAATATTCCAGCAAAAATGGTTTGAGAGCGTTACATAGTTCAAATAAGTTGTAGCGAGCAACCATTGAGTTAATCTCTGGCTCTCCAAGTGCTTCTAACTCAATAGTCGTGAACCCCTCTTTTTGCAACATTAATTCTAGTCCGACTTCTGGCTTATCAATCAACAAAAGGAAGACTTTTCCCTCTGGATGATGTTTTAAAAACGAATCTTTTAAACACCGAACTTGAGGTAAATAAAGAGTATTAGCAATGGTGCAAATAACGGGAGTAGTGATAGACATTTTGCTTAGATTATCTTCGTATATGATTGCGCTGAAAATTTACGATGGCTCTCAAAACTAACTATGAGCCTGTTGTGCTACCTGCATCCAAGCTTGCACTTGAGACTCTAGGCAAGATTTGTTTTCTTGCAATTGAGCCTGTGTTTTCAGTGCCGTCTCCATCCATGCCTGAGATTGT
Organism: Ancylothrix sp. D3o; assembly: GCF_025370775.1. Classification (NCBI taxonomy): domain Bacteria; kingdom Bacillati; phylum Cyanobacteriota; class Cyanophyceae; order Oscillatoriales; family Microcoleaceae; genus Ancylothrix; species Ancylothrix sp. D3o. The sequence continues at coordinate 17,491 of NZ_JAMXEX010000025.1, forward strand.
GCTTCTAGCCAGTCTCGTTCCTCTTGTACTTGCTTTAGCTTTAAAGCTAATTGTACTAATTCTTCCTGACCCTGATAGAGGTGAGAATTGAACTGCTGCACCTCCTTTTGACTTTGCTGTAGTTGATTTCGAGACTCTTCTAGCTCGGCATTCTTTTGGTGTAATTGTACCTGAGATTGCTCTAGTTCCTCCTGAGTTTGATGTAGTTGCGATTGATACTTTTGGGCCTTGTTTTGACTTTGCTTTAGCTGCTCGACCGATTCTTCTAAAACTTTTTCGGTTTCGTGCAACTGAGACTGCGATTGTTCTAAAACTTCTTCAGTTTGATGTAGCAAAGACCGGCACTCTTCTAATTCTGCATTTTTTTGGCGCAATTGAGATTGAGATTTTTCCAACTCTGCCTGAGTTTGATGTAGTTGCGACTGGAACTGTTCCGCTTTTTCTCGATTTTCGTGCAGTTGAGATTGAGACTGTTGTAATACTTTCTCCGTCTCATGTAACTGAGACTGAGATTGTTCTAAAACTTCCTTAGTTTCATGTAGTAAAGACCAGCACTCTTCTACTTCTGCATTCTTTTGGCGCAGTTCTTCTTGAGTTTGCTCTAAATTTTGTGTTTGCTGATCTAATTGCAACTGGCATTTCTGCAACTCTTCTTGTGCTGTGTGGTATTGCTCTTGATATTGCTTAACCTCTGCCTGATTTTGGCATAACTGAGCTTGAGTTTCTTGAAGTTCGCCTTGCACTTTTTCCAACTCTTGCTGAGTTTGGTTTAATTGTCCCTGAGATTTTTCTAATTCAGCCATTGTTTGATAAAGATGACGCATATAATAAGAATCTGCCATTTCATTATTTCCTTCTAAAGTTTCCAGCATTTTCAGGATTTCTTGAGTTTGCGCTCTTGCCGTAGTTATATCGCCTTCCATTAGTTTTTCCCTAGCAGTATATAACGCATGATTTGCATAAGTTTCCAGGGCCATACTAGATGATTTAGCCGAAACTTTATCTGGAAACTCCTCACGAGACTTTTGAATCGAACGTTGCTGATCGGCTAAATTAGCACCAAATTTCATAATTTTAGAACTCATCGAACCTAAATGCCAACGATACCATGCTAAACATTGCGGTTCATACCAAATTGGATATCGTGCTGCAATTCGCTTCCACATATCCCAATCGCTACAATAGGGATATTGCCAATCAAAACCTCCAATTTCTTCATACACTTTTCTTCGCACTAAAATACTTGCAAACTGAATTCGATTTTCTGCTGCCTCCAGTTCAACAAAATTCCTAACAATCCCTGCCGTTTCTCTCTCTAAAGGCGACATCCATAAAGGTTTTCCCCATTCATTAACACACACATGGCGAGAATAGGCAGCACCGATTTCTAAATTTTGCTGACAAGGTGCGCGTAGACTGTTGTAAAACCCCGGTAATACTTTATCATCTTGATGTAATATTTGCACCCATTGTCCGGTTGCTCTTTCAATACAAGTATTCCAGTTTGCCACCATTCCCACATTTTGTGGTTGTTGGAAAAATTCTATGCGGCCTTTTCCAACTTCTGCAACAATTGCTTTTACTTCTATTTCTGTTGAACCATCATCTACAACCTGAATTTGCATTTCTTCTGGCCCGGCATCTTGGTCTAGGACACTTTGAAGCGCCTCAATTAAATAGTTTTTTGCCCCATTATATGTCGGAATCATAACCGACCACAAGGGTCTGTTTACCCCCTCAGCCACCGGCACGATTTTGGGTAGTTTTTTTGGTAGGTATTCTTGCCTTTTTTTTGGGCTCTCCGTCGGGTAGGCATCAGACATGAATAATTTTAACTCCAGATGAGTTCACCATGATTTTAAAATTTGGCTCTATTGTACTAGAGATAGGTGAAAATTGCTAGATTTTTTTATTTTTTTCTTCAAACTTTCATCAAAAATTAATTTTTCAAAAACTCTCAATTTTTCTTTTCTACGGGGACAAGCGGCTTTTTGCAGCTAATAAAGCTTGAATATTGGCCAGTCTTTGCCTCGAAGCATCTAAATCGATGTTAATTTTATGTAGTTTTGGATAATTAGATAAGGGCAAAATTTCTTTGTTTGAGGAAGGTTTTTGCTGAGCTTCTAATTGTTCGGTAATTTGAGGAATATTAAATTGATACTCTTTTAACTGTGCTTTAAGCTGTTGGTTTTCTTTTTCCAGCCGGCGCACAGTCATCCAATCTTGAAACCCCCCTATTTTAAAATCAGATGCAGGCGGTAGACTTTTGGACAAAATAGGCGTTTCCAGAAAATGCCACGCCCTAGATTCCAATTCTTGGTAGGTAGAAATAGCTTGCGGAAAGCACTCTTCAATTAAAGCACGTCGATGATAATATTCGGCTTCAGTCTTTAAACCAGAGGGATCGTAAAGCTTTAAGTCGGGTGAGGAGAATTCTACTTTGAATTTTTTGGTAATTGCTGCGATATAATCTTTGGGAGATTGGATTATTTCTTGAATGTTGGCGAATAGGCAGCGCTTGGGAAAGCAAGCAGCAAAATTCAAAATAATTTGGTTATAATGTAGCCAAAATTTTATAGCTAACTCTGGTTGACGTTGAAAAATATTGTCCCCACGCCGATATAACGAATCTACCACTTCCCAAGGACAGCGATAAACAAATAAAAAATTAGCCTGTGGCAGAAAATCTGCCCAAAACGATAAAAATAAAGTTGTGCGTGGCTCTTTCCATCCCCAAACCGAACCCAGAGCATTCTGAGCTACAATTTGATGAGCAAGTTGTTTCTCATGTTCTTGTAAATTAATTGTACTCTCAAATGTCCACCCATCTTTATCAAGTTGGTGAGCGTTGAGAATTCTGCGATGAAATTCAAAAAAATCTAAATTTTCAAAATAGCCTTTCGGATTTCCATCATTAGGTGATAGCAAACGATTTCCTATATGCAAACCGGCACTCTGAAGCAACGAAGCTGTTAAAGAAGTTCCAGACCGGTGCATTCCGGTGATAATTAGAATTGAAGGCTCTGTCTGGGATTTGTCCATCACTAACTCCTAGAATCATATTTATTTTAGAGATTATTGTTCACTGCGGTTCCTAGCTTCATTTGAGCCTAATAACCCCAGAACACCCGGCGCCCCCAGCCAAAAGAGAAAAAAAGTCCTCAATAAAGCGGATTGGGAATAACTACGTTAATTTGTCGGAACTTAATTGCTGCCACCGGCACTTTTCTAAAATTTATGTATTGAATTTTACTATAAAGACTCCTTAGTTTGAGAAAGCCGCGAACGCGAGATATCTAAACGTTTTTTAATCACATCTAGCTTCAAGCGTAATTGCGTTATACTTGTGCTAATGTTCTCCTCCCGAGTAATTAATTCAATGGGGGGAGTCTCTGGCTCGCATTTTCCATTTTTTTTGCTTCGGCAAAAATCTTCTATTTGATGCCAACATTCTTCATAATAAGTGTCCGTATAATGATAGCGGCCCTTGCCCCATACATGATAAGGATTAGCTATTATTTTTGATTTTTCTAATTCTATAACATAGCCTGGTTGAACAATATCTTGAAAATAATTATAGCAGAAACTTAAATAATCGTTGTCACTAATTATGAGTTCTTTATTCTCTGTATAAGGATAAATACGATTGTCTTTTTCAAGAATATATTGGGCTTTAAATGCTTTATGAAGTATGCAATTGTCTCTATTTTTTTTTGGAATAATTGAGCGAAATTCTTTGCAAGCTTCAATCCAAAGTTCTAAACGTTTTTCATTTCTGATGCCGATAGTCTCATCTATATATAAATGTTTTTTGAAAGAAGCTTTATTGAAAAGATAGCTACCGGTTATATAAGTAGAGCCAATTTTTAATACAGGATACATTTCAGCTACCAAATCTATAATAATTATGCTCTCTAACATTTTCTTTAAATCGATTCCTGTTTTCTCAAAATCTATTTTTATCGATTTTTTTTCAAAATTGGTAAAATTTGGCGATAAAAGAGAATCATACTTCCATTCTAGCGGAGGATATGAAAGTTGGCTGATTAAGGAAGAATGATATATATAGGAATTAACCATTTCGTTTTTTTGGGCAATTCTAAAAATGTCCCTACTAACGCAAGAGCCAAGAATGTAAAATTTTTGATTGAAGTTAATCATGTTACTCCTAGATTACTCGTTTAATCTTAATGTTTGATTTATTCGGTAAAATTTTGTTGAAGAATTAGATCAAGGGGAAAGGGCTTATTTTTTAACAGAAAATGACTGTGAATAGCCCTCGCTTCAGGGGGTGTGTTTAATACATCATGGCAATTGAATAGATGCGTAAAAAGTTTTGATTTCTACAAATCAGCTTTTATTTGGGAAAGAAGGGAACGAGAACGCGCCAAATCCGCTTTTACTTTTTCCAATCGAGAAACTGAAAGACTGGAAACTGGTTGATTGGACACTTTAACATTAATCCGTGTTGTTTTGGAACCTTTTTTGTGAAACCAAATCACCCCTTCCTCCACCAAATCCAACTCCAAAATATAGTCACCCACTGCCTCTGGCACCTTGACTGATAACGACAACACTACCTCTGCATTTGGTGGCAAATCTTCGGGTAAAGCAACTCTACCATCAGACCGACAAACTACATTTCCTTTATTATCCAACCAATGGTTTCCCAGAGCAATCCCACTTTGCTTTGAATCAGGCCAAACAACGGGGCTAATATTCTTCACTGTCACCTTAACATCCATCACTTCACCTGGTTGAGCAAACAGGGAATTGGGAGCAATAAGTTGGGCAAAATAGGCCGCATCAGGCAATAAAGCATAAGTAATTTGATGTGGTAAAACCGGCCCAGGAGTTGGAAGAGTTTGTGCTGCTTGAATACGAGTTTGTAACTTTTCTGCCACTATCTCAGCGTATGCTTCACTCCTAAAATAAAAGTGATCCCCCGGAATCAAATCCAAAGAAAATCCACCTGGGTAGAACTTGCGCCAACCCCACTCAGGCCACCGAAAATCTTGATAGGGGTTTAAGTGACTATCACACCCAAAAAACAGGGCAACGCGACCAGGATAGGGCTTCGGTTTAGGGCGTAGTGCTGGGGTCTCTAACAGCGCCAGCAGAGTAATAACTTTTCCGCAGTGGTGTAGCTGCTGGGCAATTTCAACAGCAATCCGACTTCCCGCACAGTAGCCGCCGATCAAGTAGGGGCCTTTGGGTTGGACGGTGAGAATTTCTTGGGCATGGTGACAGGCTAAAGCCGTAATATTTTCTTGGGTGAATTCCATCACTTTATAACCGGATGGCATACCATATAAGGGTTGGTTGATACCCAAATATTTAGCTAGTTGTTGTATTTCGCCAAAGCCATTGACGCACCAAAACAGAGGTTGAGATAAACCCTCAGTATTTAAACCAACCATTAAGGAATTAGGAGCAATTCTTTTGCCTTGCCAGCCGGCGGTATAAGCTAAAAGTTGATGATAAATTTCTGGGTCTAGGGATGGAGGCGGAAGCAACGGGATAGATATTTCCTGAACTGCATTTTCTGTAGTTTTCTCGGCTTCCAAAAGAGTAGCTAGTTCGGCAATGGTGCTGAGTTGAAATAAGGCAGCAATCGGGAGTTTTTGATGGAAAACTTTTTCGATTTCGGCGACGAGACGCACCGAAAGCAGAGAATGACCGCCCAAGTCAAAGAAATTGTCATGGATGCCGATTTTATGATCTAGCCTAAGCACTTTTTCCCAAATTTCAGCTAGTTTTTTTTCAACGGCAGTTTGAGGGGCAACGTTGGTATTTTCTGAGCTTTGTTCCAGTTGATTTGGTGTTGGCAAGGCGTGGCGATCAATTTTTCCATTAGGGGTAAGGGGAAACGATTCTAAGATTACAAAAGATGCCGGCATCATGTAGTTCGGCAGTTTTTGCTTTAGGAAATGACGCAGTATTTCAAGGGTTGGAATTTTCTCTTGAGTGGGGACTATATAGGCGACTAAACGTTTGTCTCCTGAAATGTCTTTATCGGCTAAAACAAGGCTTTCTAAGATATTGGGATGTTGATTGAGTACAGCTTCAATTTCTCCGAGTTCGATGCGGAAACCGCGTATTTTTACTTGGTTATCTATGCGACCAATATATTCGATGTTACCATCTGGTAAATAACGGGCAAGATCGCCGGTTTTGTACAGAATATCTCCGGGCTTATGGCTAAAGGGATTAGGAATAAATTTTTGCGCTGTTAAATGGGGGTTTCGCCAATAACCGCGAGCCAGTCCAATACCAGCAATATAAATTTCACCTATTACGTTAATGGGAACTGGCTGTTGATAAGCATCCAAAATATAAATCTTAGTGTTAGAAACCGGTTTACCAATATGAATTTTAGGATCTCCAGCATGATAGTAACCACAGGTACTTAAAGAGCTCACCTCCGTTGCCCCATAACTGCAAATGAGATGTTTTCTATCTTGGCTCCAACGCTCCAAAATATTTTTAGAGTTTAGTTCTCCAAAAATTGTAATTCCTTGTAAGGCAGGAAAATCTGTACTGGGGATTGCAGCTAGAGCGGAGGGGGTAATTTTTATATTGGTAATTTCATAGTTTTTCAAAATACCAACAAGTTGTGAACCAGGCAGTAAATCTTTTGCGTCTGCTAAATAGACTTTTGCTCCCACAAGCAATGGCATAAACAATTCGGCAACTGTCCCACTAAAACTTAATGAGCCAAACAGTAAATGTCGCCCCTCTGGGACAACCTGATATGCCTGACGACGAGCTTTGGTGGCAAAATTCAGAAGACTTTTCTGTTCTATAGCGACTCCTTTGGGTTCACCTGTAGACCCTGATGTGTAAATAATGTAAGCTAGGTTATGTGGCTTAACTTTACTGCAAGGATTACTTTTAGGTTGAGTTTTGATTGCTGTCGAATTGGCGTCAATAAGGGTCACTTCGTATTGGCAATAAGTAACCTGTTTTAAGAAGTCGTTAGGAGCGACTATCCATTGAGCTTGGCTATCTTTTAGTAAATACTGCAAGCGTTCTAATGGGAGATTGGGATCGAAGGGAGTATAAGCTCCTCCTGCTTTGAGGATGCCTAAAATCCCAATCACCCCATCAAAGGAACGGTCAGTATAGATGGCCACTACGGTCTCTGGCCCTACTCCTAATTTTTGCAAATAATGTGCCAATTGATTAGCTCGATTATTTAACTGGCGATAGGTCAATTGTTTATCTCCAAACACCAGTGCTACTGCATCGGGTGTTCGTTCTACTTGCTCTTCAAATAACTGATGAATACACTTAGCATCTGGATAATCGGCAGCCGTGTCGTTCCATTCAACTAATAACTGATGCCGTTCACGTTCTGTTAATAAAGGCAATTGGGAAACCGGCTGTTGGGGATTAGCTACTATGGCTTCTAACAACACTAGAAAATGGCCGCACATTCGTTCAATGGTTGCGGCTTCAAATAAATCGCTATTGTATTCAAAGGAACAAACAAGTCCTTTAGATGTCTCGGCAATATCTAGCATTAAATCAAGCGCCGCAATTCCTCGCTCAAATTTGCATTCTTCAAAGGTGACACCGACTGCTGTGAGGGTTGGGTTGGGAAGATTTCTTAATTGAAATAAAACCTGAAATATTGGGTTGTGACTGAGATTTCTCTCTGGGTGTAATGCTTGGACTAATTTCTCAAATGGTAATTCTTGATGGGAAAATGCTTCTAATGCCACTTGACGCACTTGAGTTAAAAATTCTGCAAAAGTTGGATTGCTATTAAACCGGCACCGGATCACTAAAGTATTAATGAAAACACCAATTAAGTTTTCTGTTTCTAAGAGATTACGTCCTGCTATTGGCGTTCCAACAATAATATCTTCCTGGCCGGTGTAGCGATAAAGCAATATTTGGAAAGCTGCCAACAAGGTCATAAATAGCGTGACTTCTTCTCTCAAACTCAGTTCTTTGAGGGAGTCACTGAGGTTTTTTGGCAATAATAAATTTTGCTTCCCGCCTGAGAATGTCTGCACCGGCTTTCGTGGTCTATCTGTGGGCAAATTCAATACAGGCAAACTACCGCCTAATTGTTTTTGACCGTAGGCAAGTTGAGGCTCTAATTTTTCCTTTTGTAGTCGCTGTCTTTGCCATATTGCAAAGTCGGCATATTGAATTGGGAGTGGTGGAAGTATTAAGGATTTTCTGTTGACAAAAGCTTCATAATGTGATGCAATTTCTTTGAGTAAAACGGCTACTGACCACCCATCAAAAATAATGTGGTGCATTGTCAGCAACAGGATATTTTCTGTTTTAGAAAGATGTAGCAATTTCGCTTTTATGAGGGGCAATTGAGATAAGTTAAATTTCTCTTGCGCTGCTTTAAGTGCGATGCGTTCGACTTCTTTTGTTTGTTGTTTTATTGATAAATGAGTTAAGTTTATTCTCGGCAAATTTACGGTTAGGCTTGTAGCGATGATCTGGATAGGTTGTTCATCTACTGTCGGAAAACTGGTGCGTAAAACTTCGTGACGCTCCACAATTTGGTTAATTGCTTTTTCTAGGGCTTCTACATTCAATGAACCTGTAATGCGTAGGTTGATCGGACGATTGTAAGCAGGATTTCCGGGTTCTATTTTATCTAATATCCACAGCCGCTCTTGAGAAAATGAGAGGGGTGCGGACTGGGATTTTTCTCGTGGTGTAATTGTGGGTTGGTGGTTGGCATTTTTGACTTTTTGCTGGAGTTTCTGTTCTAGCAATTTCCGTTTTGCCGGTGATAATTGGGCTATTCTTTGGTTGATTTCTTTCATTTTTTGATTTATATAGGGGTTTTTTCGTGTTAGACGATGTTACTACCTCCAAGTGCAGGCAGGATGCCTGCTCCACCAGTGGGGCGGGCATCCTGCCCGCCTTTTTAAAATAGGAGTTAAATCATTTTAATCGGCCTAAATTTATATTTCCATAGAGTAAATTACTCTTGATTAGATAAGATATCTTCGGCTTCTTCATCGGAAAGGTTTTCTAGTTCGTCTAACATTGCGGCTATCTCTTCATCTTCTACAAATAAAGCTTGGTTTTGGGTAATTAAATCTGCCATTTTTGCTACAGTGGCTTCTTGAAAAAAGAAGAGAAAGGATAACTCAATATTGGTGATTTCTCGAACCTGATTGACGATTCTGGTGGCTAAAATAGAATCTCCTCCTAATTGAAAAAAGTTGTCATAGATGCCTATTTGATCAATGCCTAAAATTTCTGACCAAATTTTTACTAATTCTACTTGGAGTGGGGTTTGGGCTGGTATATAATCGGCTCTTGGAATTGTTGGGTCAGAAGCTGTTAAACCTAATTTTTGGGCTAGTCCGATGCGCTGTAGTTTGCCGGTGGGGCCTTTTGGGATTTCATCAAGAAACATTACGAGACGCGGTACTTTAAAATCAGCTAATTTCGCTGCGGCAAATTGTTTTATTTCTTGCTCGGTTATCGAACATCCTTCTCGCAATACTACGGCAACGGCGATTTCTTCTCCTAAGAGTTTATGGGGGGCGGCAAAAGTGACTGCTTGAGCGATTGCTGGATGATCTAAAAGGACTTCATCTATTTCTCGCGGGGATATTTTTTCGCCGCCACGATTGATAATTTCTTTGATTCGGCTTTTGAGGAAAAGATAGTTATCTTTATCTAAATATCCTAAGTCGCCGGTGCGAAACCAATTGTTTGTAAAAGCGTTTTTATTGGCGTCGGGATTGTTTTCATAGCCAGAGGTGATGTTTGCACCTCGGATGACGATTTCTCCTTCTTCACCGGCTGGTAATAAGTTGCCTGTCTGATCCATAATTGCGACTTTTGGGCCGGCGGGAATTCCGACTGAACCGGCTTTGCGGGTTTTGGGCGGTAGGGGATTGCTAGTAATCTGATGGGAGGCTTCGGTCATGCCATAGGATTCGATTACGGGGGCGTTAAATTCTGCTTCTAAGGAGGTCATAGTTTGGGCCGGCAAAGGTGCGGAAGAGGAGCGGATAAAGCGAAGGGGATATTGATTAATTATATACCGATTCTGTGGTGCGCGTGCAAGAATTGCTTGGTGCATGGTGGGAACGGCTGAGTACCAGGTGGGGCGAAATTCTGCTAACCAGTCGAAGAATTTGGGTGCTTGAAAACCGGCTGTGCAAATAATGCTGGCACCGGCATTTATGGATGAAAGTAATGCTCCGATGAGTCCGTGTATGTGGAATAAGGGCATTATGTTTAGACAGCGATCTGTCTCGACTAAATTTAAGGTGAGGCGAATATTTTGGGCTGAGGCGCAAAGGTTGTTTCCTGTCAGCGGTACTATTTTAGGACGGGAAGTGGTTCCTGATGTATGCAGGACTAAGGCTATATCTTCGCTTTGAGATATTCCTGCTTGTGTGGGATTTTTTGATTGTCCTCCTGTTAGCAGAAAAAGGCCGGCTGCTGATTGTTTGACTGGAGATAGTTCAATTAGAGAAATGCCTTTTTTTTGAGCAATTTTGACGGCGTTGGGCGCAATTTCTGGCTGATAAATTAGGGCTTTGGCGTTGAGGTCTGATAGGTAAAATTCATATTCTGATTCTGTATAATTTGGATTGAGGGGGGCTATTGTGGCACAGGAGGCAATTGCTAAAAATGCGACTGCCATTTCCGGGCCGGTGGGTAGGGTGACTGCTACTCGGTCGTTGCGTCCTATTCCAATTTGGTTGAGTTTGGCGATGATTTGGTTTATCTGCTGATATAAATCTTGGTATGTTAGTGGTGTACGTTCTGGAGCAGTGATGGCTATCGACTGAGGTTGCCGGTGTGCCCAGGCTGTAATGCAATCGTAAATAGATTGGTTGTGATTTTCTGGGAGGTTGATTTTTTCGATCATAATGCCGTAAATTTTAGTTTTTACTTCCTTAAAATTTCTGGAATTAATTATACTTTAATAACGCCTTAATTTGGGAGAGTTTAGCACGCGATCGTTCTAAATCAGCCTTAATTTTGTGTAAGTTAGAAACAGGCAAAATTTTGCTCTCAACTGCCTCTGATTTTCCTTCGTCAGAATAGCTAAAAATTTCATGCTTAACCCAAGGTTCTGATTTATCCCAATCCCACTGGGAAAAATTATCTATTTTCTTGAGGCGCTCTCTTTCAGAAAATTTGATGTTTTCTGCCGAAAACTTTTTTCTGTCTCCATGCCATCCTTTCGCTAGTTCAGCCTCAGTAAACACTCTATTTCCATATTTAGCTATAGCATGGTGTTGGCTTAAAACAATATAATGTCGCAAGATAAACGATACCGGAAATATTTTCTGTCCAGCGAATTCTACTCGATGTCCTCCACTACTGTGTAGGTCTATATTAGGTGTTTTCTTCCAAGCTTTTACCTCGCGTAACGGGTACGGCTCAAAAAAGTAGTAATATTGCATTTCTTTCACAAAATCTTTGCCTTCAAAATCTTCCTCGTCGCTAGTAGGTATGAATACAAATTCATCAAAATTAATAGCATTGTATCCTTGCCGATCTGCATCTTGAATGCCTTCCAAGAGACTAATATAAGGTTTTGGTGCCTCCCGAATTTCATCGGCATCTAAATGGATAAACCAATCTGCATTTATCTCTGATGCTAATTTCTCTTCATTTAAAAGAATTTTTTCCAATTCAAAATAGCCTTGAAAAGGCAAATGTTCTATTCTGAAGACACCTCGCTCCAAAAAGCTCTCAGCAATCTCTAAGGTGCGATCTGTGGAACCATTGTCAATCAGGCAGGTTTCGATTCCCTGTGAATGTAGATGTTCTAAACAACTTGCTAGATATCGTTCTTCATTTCTGACTGTTAATAGAGCAACAACTCGTAACTTGGGATGATAAACTCGTGGCTCATAGTTGTTAAGTTCCCAGCGAGATATTTGTACGACTTTTTCCATCATATTCGGCTCTGGATGTCTTAGCGTACTGATGTTATAATCACCGATGAAAAGATTTGGCGTACAAGCAAACGTTTGCTGAGAAAACTTATTTTCTACTTCCTTGAGCGGCCCGTCATCATAAGCCCAGTCTAATGCTGAAATTTCTTCTAAAACAAAATCAAATATGGAGGCATGGAGAGCATAAGCAAATGAGCCATGAACTTTCGGCAAATCACTCGGTTCTATGTTAATACTAGGATGATATAAATTGGGAGAAAATTGCTTAACTGCACTCCAATTTACCTGAACACAACCAAAATAAATTAGTTTCCAACTTAAAGGAAATTGTTGCACTGTCGTCGAAAATAAGGAGAAAAAATCTTGATGAATCATAATGTCATCTTCAAGGATCAAGATTTTTTCTAAACCTTCTTGCTTCGCGTTCTCAATAACCTTTTTATGGGACAGCAAACATCCCCAAGCACCGGGGGACTCAATAAGTTTCCTTTTTCGGGTTTGCTCGTGCTGATGGTTTAAGCCTTTACTGGCGTAATCTTTCCAGGAGCGCACATTTTCTTCATCATAACCATTCACTGCTTCAACCCGCTCGAACTTTATCCCATAGCGAGATAGCATCTCAGATGTAACTGCCCATTTCTGTACATTTTGACTCAAATTGATGACGAAAATCTTATCGAAATAATCATTAACTGTGCGAGGGATGAGATTGTATTTAGACTGTGAGCGCATTAAAGCTGTAGCAATATCATTCTCATCTAATTCTTCACTTTTTAGATAATCTTTTTCTAAAACTTGAGTCAATGGCCCTGTTTTTTTCTCAGTTAAGTTTATAGTTTTTTCATCGTTTTTTATAGATTCAGCAATATTCCCATACGACATACCTTCAGTAAGATTTTCTTTGTGTTCTATGATTTTACAACCATTCAGTTTTAATGATCCACCCATTATATCTTCGAGCTTTTCCATTATTTTTATTACTACCCGCTCTCTAAGATCCAGTTGGTGGACTTTATCATAAATTTTATTGACTGTGTGAATACAGCGATGCAAACGTTCATTGAATTCATCTATGGTCATTGCTTCTATATATTCAAACAATTCATGGGGATTTCTAAAGTCTGTGTAGTCTAAAAAACTATTTGTTTCAAAATCTTCATAAATGGTGCTATTTTTACCCCCATAATAAATAGGAAGACAACCACACCCGATAGAATCCCAAATTTTTTCCGTACAGTAATAGTCGGCAATAGTATTTTCAAAGCAGAGATTAAAATGATATTTTGGCAATATCTCTAGTTTTCTGCCGTGCCAGTCACCAGCCCTAGAATTTTCTATTGCTATATTCTCTGGCCATTTTTTGCCATAAATATCAACCCTACCTAGCTCATATCCCTGTAATGCAATTTCTCTTCTTAAGCGGCTCAAATCAAGCTCGCGTCCATCACGAATTAAAGATGTATTCCAGACCCGATTTGTGATTAAAGTTGCAATCTTTTTATAATTTTCTCTCTCAAAGTTATCATAATATGTTAGGGGCTGTTTTCCCAGATGAAAAAAATAATAATTATCCCACAAAGTATCACCAGTATAGACATTCATAATATGTACATCTACTCCTTTAAAAAATACCTTTTTCTCAAAATGGGTGTCATACCTTGGCTCATTCGTCCAAACCAGATATTTTTTTGATGACCCGTATTTTATAATAAAAGGTTTTAATTTATCAAAAAATATGCTTACAAATACATCACAATCTTCTTCTTGTTGCGTAAATAATATTTCGTGTTTAGCAAAGTTATTATTTTGAAAAATATTTTTATGCTCTTCACTAAAAGGAGTCCAATCCATGTTATCTACCTTGAATATTTTGACCATTTTTGCCACCTATTTTCCTGGGCGATTTTTTCTGAGAGTCGTTGTTTTTAACTTTTGGGTCTTTATTTTTTATTTTTCGCACTAGCACGAAAACTTTCTAATTCTTGCCTTCAAGTCAAGGGGGATATTTTGCTGTCAGCTTTTGCCACTCAGTTTTCATATTTTATAGCCTTTATGAGAGCATTTTTTTCTATTTTTCTAGGTAAGCTTGAAAATGCTGGAGTTTCAAACGAGATCGCGCTAAATCACCCTGAATTTGTTGGAGTCGAGATTGTTTTAGTAAAAATACTTTACTATTGGCTTTTTCTGCTGCTCTTTCCAAATGAAAATTTAGCCTTTCCGCTAAAATTTTAACATTAGGTTCCAAGTGCATACTAAGATGAGCCCCTGGGACTGTTTCTATCTCAAAATCTCCGTTTGTGAATTCAGCCCACCCCAGTTGACGCATTGGGTTAAATCTGCTTTCATGCTGGCTCTGTTCAGATGAAAAGTAAACGACATCACCGACATAAAGTTTGGGCATATAATTAAGAATTGCCTGTCTCTCTGCTTTCCAAATTTTGATAATAATTTCAACTTGCCCTAAATTCCATCCCTGTTCTATCAAGTTATTTCTGATTTCTATTTCTCGTTTGATAAACTCTTCATTATTATTAACAGTTTTAGCTGCTAAATTGAAAGGATTAACCCCTTCTACCATGACCAATTGTAAGACAATTTGCTCTTGTTTTACTAGCTGTTGAGCCATTTCAAAAGCTACCATTGCTCCCATACAATATCCTCCCAATAGGTAGGGACTTTGAGGCTGGATAGTTTGAATTTCTTTGATGTAATGTGAAGCCATTTCCTCAATGGTTGCGTGGGGAAATTTATCTCCATTTAAGCCTACTGGGTGCAGTACATAAAATGGGCGTTCTGGGTCTAAATAACGTTCTAAATTTGTATAATTTACTATATTAGCACCCAGTCCATCCACATAGAAAAAAGGCCGCTTACTTCCCTGCGAACGAATGGCTACAAGAGAATTATAATTTCGTTTTCGGTTAAGTTGTTGGAGACAAGCGGCTAGTTTTTCAATTGTTGGCGCTTCCATCACAGTTGCTAGGGGTATTTTTATCCGCAATCTCTCCTCAACTAGCACCACTAAATTAGCTGCTTTCAGCGAATCTCCTCCCAATTGAAAAAAATTATCTTTGATGCTAATTGGTGCTATGCCTAAAATTTTTTGCCAAATCTGGAGTAACTGTAACTCTAATTCGGTGCGAGGTTCTATCTCTTCTCGGATAGATTCAGAATTTAACCTCCAAGCATCAATACTATCTAAACTACCATTAAGGAATGCCGCCCGACAAGCTTGGCGCTGAATTTTACCGCTTGAAGTTTTGGGAATACTCCCCCTTTTCAACAGCACTATTGCATAAACCGGCAATTCCAGTTCTTCGGCTATGGCTTTACGAATCGCTGCAATAACTTCTTCTGAATTCAGAGTTTTTCCAGCACTACGTTCTACTTCTTGAACAATTACTATCTGCTCTGTTCCCTCAATTTCTACTGAAAAAGCTGCTCCCGCTGCGGAACGTAAAGCTGGGTGACTTTTTTCGACTATCCATTCAATATCTTGAGGATAATAATTTTCGCCTCGTCTTATTATTAAATCCTTTAACCGGCCAGAAACAAATAATTCTCCATCTTTAATAAATCCTAAATCGCCGGTTCGCAAAAACGGCCCTTCTTTTGTGTCTGTAATGTAAGCGTGAAACGTCTGGTTGGTGACATCGGGCCGGTTCCAGTACCCTTTTGCTATGCTAGAACCGGCTACCCAAATTTCTCCTATTTCATCTACCGCACACCGCGTGAAAGTGTGGGTATTTACTATTGCGATTTTGGTATTGCCAATAAAAGAACCGCATCCAACAATTACCGGTTCTCCTATTTGCGAGGTTTCTAAAACTTGATTTTTTTTCAGTGCTTCTGCGGAAACTCTTAAAAATAAAGGTCTATTATTCAAGGATTTTGCTGTGAGAGTTAGGGTTGATTCTGCTAACCCATACCCCGGACAAAATGTACTAGGCTCAAAACCGTAGGGTTTGAAGGTTTCTACAAAGGAATTAAGAGTTTCATGGCGGATGGGTTCGGCTCCAACACCGGCTACTTGCCAACTACTGAGGTTTAAATTTTGGCACAGTTCGGGTTTGGCATGACTAACACAATAATCGTAGATAAAATTGGTTCCAATACTGTGAGTGACTCGGTAGTTTGAAATAATTTCTAACCAGCGAATCGGTTGTTTCATTAATGCTAAAGGTGACATAACATAGCAGGAGATACCAGCATATAAAGGCCGCAATAATCCACCTACTAATCCTGCATCGTGAAAATGAGGCATCCAATTAGCAACGATGCTGTTTGAATTGTATCCTAATGCTGCAATGGCATCGCCTAAGTTAGCCATTAAGCATTTATGGGTTATTTCTACCCCTTTTGGGGTGGAGGTGGAACCAGATGTGTATTGTAAGTAAGCAATATCATCTGTGAAAACTGCCGGTTTTAATAATTGGTAGTTTTGTTCTACCGGCAATGTTTCGGTTGTTAATATTTTAGGTTGGCAATTACTAAATATCTGCTCTTTTAGCTTATCGAGTTGGGCATAAGTTTCGCTTGTTGTTAGTAAAAAATCCGGTTTTGCATCGTCAATAATTGCCTTGAGACGCGCTACAATTCGCTGTTTTCCAAACATTTCGGGTGCCGGTGCGGGAATGGCTATCATGTCGGCATAAAGACACCCGAAAAATGCAGCTAAAAATTCTAGTCCCGCCGGATAAATCAGTAAAACTCGACTTTTTGATTTTATTTGCGATTCAAGTGTAGCAGCAATTGCTATTGCACGTTGATTTAGCTGTGAATATGTCCAGCTATCTTTGATTGTTTTTCCTTCTCGCAAAAAGGCATAAGCCATTTTTTCTGGTTGTTTTGATGCCTGTTCGCGCAAGATATCAACAATGGTAGAATTTGAGTTTATTGAGTGCTTAAACATACACTGTCCGAGGTTTGACTTTAACTTCTTGCGCTAGGTATTTTGCCAAGGCTTCTATGCTAGAATATTCTGACAAAAGACTTGATTCTATTTCACATCCTAGCCACTGTTCTAAGTTGCCGAGTAGATTAATTAAGGTGACAGAATCTAATCCATAACTATCTACATCTGCTGTAATATCTATTTCCACCGGCTCAATTTCTAGCAAATCGGCAGTATAGGCAACTAACCAAGCGGTAATTTCTGTCTGTGCTTGCATTTGTTGTTCCGCAGGGCCGGCATTTTTTGGCGTTTTCTTTCTCGGCAAGCTTGCCACAATTTCAGTGTAGCGTTTCATTGCTTCTTGCCGACTCATTCCTTGATAGCGCTTCCATGCTTGCCATTGAATGTATTGGCGGGGATGTAAAATTGCATCGGGTTCTTCTTCATTACAATCTCCTTTTATTGCCTGCTTTTCTAGCCCATAAATTTCTATTTGCTGTTTATTTGGCGGTAGTTCAACATGATAAAAGCGGACTATATTGCTGGCTTTTTGAAATTCAGTTTCTATGGGGCTTAAATCATGCTTATCTCGTACAACATTGAGGTTATATTCATCTTTGCCAGACACTAAAATAGAAAAGTGCCGCTGAATATCATGGTTGTTCTGGTCAATAAAATCTCCTTTTAATCGATGAGAATAAATTGCTACACTAGGATGAATGTAAGCTGCCGAAATTGATAGGCGCTGACTATTACTAATATTAGGAAGAGAACTGTGCATGACGCTTTCAGTAAAAATAATAATTTGACCGGCTTTTGCCGGCACTATTTCCACTTCCCAGTCTGCCGGTTGAAACTCAAATGTTCCTGCTTTGATTCTGTCACCTTTATAAACTGATTTATGATTTCGATAGTTAGCAAAAGTTGAGTCTTCTGCATCTACAGAATTTGTGAGTATTTTAAACGGCTTTTTGTGCGTTCCGTTGGCAAATTGCAAACATCCTTTCTCGATAGGGACATCTTCCAAAGCAACCCATACTGTAAAGTTAATTGCGTTCGGATTCTTAGAAAAATCTAATTGAGGTTTTTCATAGTCAATATCAAACATCCAGTAATATTCTTTATATTGATGCCAACCCGTAGCGCCTTGATTGGGCAACAAATAAAAAATATCTGTTCTCCAAAGCAGCAAATCAGAAGTTTCTATCTGATTTAAACGCTGTACAATTTTTTGGCTGCTTACTAAACTTTTAATCGGTTCATGGAATAAATGATGGTCTCGGCTCGTACAATCAATATTGTACACATTGTTGTATAACTTCAGCGCCTTTTTTCCATTCAGTTCTGTAATCACTTCACTATGGCTTTCAATACATTGCTTAACCGGCTCAATTTCTTCGGTTGAAAAAGTATCTAGGGGGCCAACCCATCCTTTTTCGTGAAAATGAGCAATTTGCTGTTCTGTTAGTTTCATCTTTGCTACTCCTATTTTAGAGATAAGTTATTTTTTTCTAATATCTACAAATATTGCTTCCAGTTTGCCTTCTTGAAATTGAACTTTACAAGCATGGCGCATAATTTTGCCGCTGGAAGTTTTAGGGATGCTTCCTTGTTTGATTAAAACTACAGCATAAAGCTGTATTTCATGGAAAGCAGAAACTGCTTGACGAATTGTGCTGGTGATTTGTTTGCTATCTATCTGATTTTGCTCTGAACGATTCACCTCTTGAACTATAATAACACGCTCTTGACCTTCAGTTTCTACTGCAAAAGCTGCACCACAACCAAATCTAAGTGCGGGATGGCTTTGTTGGACGCTCAATTCGATATCTTGGGGATAATGATTGCAGCCTGAAATAATAATGACATCTTTTAATCTTCCTGTAACAAATAATTCATTATTTTTAATAAATCCTAAATCGCCGGTTCGCAAGAATGGACCTTCTTTTGTATCTGTAATGTAAGCTTGAAACGTCTTCTCGGTTAAATCCAAATGCTGCCAATATCCTTTTGCTACACTAGAACCGGCTACCCAAATTTCTCCGACTTCATCCACTCCACACCGCCTCAGAGTTTCGGGATTTACAATTGCAATTTTATTATCTCCTGCGGTTATCCCGCAACTTGTTAAGCTGACAAAATTTTCCGTTTCATTTTTTCCATAGACTACTACCCTACCTTGTGACAAGCTTTGTCGGGAAACTGTGCATATTTTGGGAATTTCATCAAGCTTCTTTGTTGTTACCATTAGTGTCGCTTCTGCTAATCCGTAACTAGGATAAAAAGCAGAAAAATTGAAGCCATAAGGTTTGAATTTCTCAGCAAATAATTCTAAAATTTCGCGGCGGATGGTTTCGGCGCCGGTGTGTGCAACACGCCAAGAAGTTAAGTTTAATTTTTGACACTCATCGGGTTTGATTTTTTCTAGGCAATATTGGTACGCAAAACAGGGAGATCCTGTGTGGGTAACATGATATTTTGAGATAGCTGAAAGCCAACGAATCGGATGTTTAATAAACGTCACCGGCGACATAATAAAGCAGGGAATGCCGGCATACAACGGTTGAAGCATTCCGTTTACTAATCCGTAATCGTGAAAGTAGGGAATCCAGCTTGCACAAATGCTTTCTGAGGTGTACCCATGTGCTTGCGTAATAGCGGCTATATTTGCTATGAGATTTTGATGAGTAATCGCTACCCCTTTTGGTGTAGAAGTTGAGCCAGATGTGTATTGCAGATAAGCTAAACTATCGCTTTTGATAGGGGTTTCTTTCCAGTCTTTCCCTGAGTTTTGATTAATTGTATTTGTCGCTATGTAAGACAGGGTTTTTAAGCTTTTGTAATCTGTTATAAAAGGTTCTAACTGAGACAAAATTTTGGATGTACTTAAGATAAAAGAGCATTCAGCATCTTGAATAATCGATTCTAACCTCGGACGAATTCGCTTCAGTCTTGATGCTTCAGGTGCCGGTGTGGGAATGGCAATAACACCGGCATAAAGACACCCGAAAAATGCCGCTATAAATTCTAATCCTTGCGGATAAATGAGTAGCGCTCTATCTCCAGGGGAAATGCAAGATTGCAAATGAGCAGCGATTGCTTTTGCTTTGCAATCTAACTGTTGATATGTCAACCTGTCTTCTGGCGTTTCCCCGTTGGCTAGATAAGTATAGGCTACTTGCGCCGGCTCAGAAGAAGCTCGCTGTTGTAAAATTTCCACCAAGGTAGAAAATTGATTTTTTTGATTTCCCAGCGTATCGAATAAAAGCATTTTTTCTCCCATACTCTTCACTACCTTACCTCCACAGGTTGTCTCAACAGTTCTACTAACGCATAAAAAGCCGGTTTAGGCTGATAATTTTCATCAAAAATTAACGCCGCATCGGGACGATTTGTAAATTGAGGAATCCACGAGTGCGCGTCTGTAAACCCCCACATTACAAAAGCTTTACAGTTACTTGCTTTTAAACAAACTTGCAGCATTTGCCGGTAAATATTAGCCTGAGCAACTAATCTTTCTTTTCTTGTTCCATATCCGTCCTGAATTTTCACATCCATTTCAGTGATATGTACCTCTAATCCCAACTCAGACAAACGCAGCATATTATTCGCTATTTCTTGCGGCCTGGGTGTATAATTCAAACCAACGTGCATTTGCAATCCCACCCCATCAATGGGAACTTTTTTTAACAGCAATTGCTCGACTAAACGATAGATAGCATCAGACTTCCTCCCTCTTCCTTCGCCGCCATAGTCATTATAAAATAGTTTAGCATCGGGGTCAGCTTCGTGTGCCCAACGAAACGCCATTTCTATGTATTCGGGGCCAATAGTTTGCAGCCAAATTGTGTTTCTTAATCTGCCATCATCAGCCATAGCCTCATTCACCACATCCCAGGCCATGATTTGTCCTCGATAGTGACCCACAACTTTATAAATATGATCTCGCAAAATGCTGATTGCTTCATCACGAGATAATTTTTTTTCTTTCAACCATTTTGGTAATTGATTGTGCCAAACGAGGACGTGACCACGCAAATTCATTTTATTTCTTGAAGCAAAAGCTACCATTTCATCTGCTTTTTCAAAATTATAACTGTCGGGAGTGGGACGCAAAGGTTCAAATTTCATCACGTTTTCTGGCGTGATAATATTAAATTGTTCCGCCAAGGTTTTTTGATAATTTGGCTCATTTTTTAACGGCAAATCTCTCACCGCTGTGCCGATTTTAATGCCTCGCTCAGCGGCAAGCGTTCGCAAAGATGGGGTTGTTGTCTGAGCAATTTTTATGGTAATTTGGTTTGCAGTAACGTTACCCGGATTTAAAGCAAAAAAGGGCTGAGCTTGTATTATCAGTCCCATTAACCCGCTCACGACAAACAAAATTAATGTTTTTACCCGCTTTTTCCTCATTTTTTACTGTTCAGTCCTACCGTCAGTGTCCAGTGCATTAACTTTTGCCAGTATCGCTTTTTTAGGAATTTTTGAGCATCCATTTCTTCCCCCCTTTCTTGATAAAATTGTGCGAAACTCTCCACCCAGTTAATCACGGTTTCCACCGGCCTATAAGGCGAATAGTCCCAAGATTTTTGTAAAAATTCTACCATTTCTTTAGGATGGCCGGTTGAATGCAAATACCATCCTATCCATACTAAAGTATTGTACCGCACCCGTTTCTCTATTAATCGAATTGAAACCGGCACATCAGGCAAAGAGAAAAAATTATCCATTACTGCCGCAAGTGATCTGGCTTGGGGCAACCCTTTATACATGGCACTCCCCGGATGTTGACGATAACAAACAGTTACTTCAAGCAACCAGCAAGCTTCGCACCCCATCAGTGCTAAACGTAACACTAGATCAGTATCTTCTGCCGGTGGAAACCTCTTATCAAAACCACCAACTTTGATTAACCATTCTCGCTTAAACATCATAGCGCTGGGTAACACTGGCTTCCATCTTAACCAAGATTCCAAATTTAATTGGGGTACTTTTTCCCAAGGCGTGACATCCATAAGCGGGGTGCCATGCCGGTCTACACGCCGCCAACCGCTGTGAACAATTCCTAACGAAGGCTGTGTAGAAAATAAAGCAACTTGGGCAGCTAATTTATCTGGTAAAAAATAGTCATCAGCATCAAGAAAAGCTACTATTTCTCCTTTAGCTACTTCTATACCACGATTGCGAGCCACTGCGACACCTTGATTAGATTGATAGATGTAATAAATATGATTTAGATAAGGTTTTAAACGCTCAACCGTATCATCTGTAGAGCCATCATCAACCACAATGATTTCATAATTCTGGTAAGTTTGCTGCCAAACACTTTCAACTGCTTGAACGATATATTGCGAGGCATTGTAAGTAGGAATAATTACACTCACAAGAAAAGGGTTTATTGTTAGCACTGGCATCTCCTATCAGGAGCGGATGGGAAATAGAAGGCAAAAATAAGTACCCTGAACAACCTCAGACTGAGCCTCCAGAGTTCCACCATGTTTTTTACCACAATTTGATGGGCAATTGCCAAACCTAAAACAAATCCTTTGCCTGTTTCTTTACTTACTGTTGGCTCATTTGAAATTGACATACTCACGCCTGCTAAAGTCACAGTGAATATGTCCAATACCAGCCCGATGTGCTGTGCTTTGAGACATTAAACCTCAAACGAATGCAGCGGCTATCGGGCCTCAAGGTGAGCGACTTAGCTCTGGGGGAGTTTCTGTAAATCCTAGAATGGGTTACCAAAAAAAAGCAGAAGTTGGTAGTCAGGAAAGTGCGGTTTTGAAGCCGAGCATGGGGGCGACCTCCTTGCTTAGGTTAACGGAGATGTCAAGAAAGCCTACTAAGTTTTGGGCAAATATCAGGATGAACTATCATCCGGTCTGGCGTGTAGATAGCGCTCTGTTGTGGAAATACTGGAATGTCCCAAAGTTGCCTGTACCAGATGTAGAGGAGCACCCCTATCTAATGAATGGGAAGCATAAGCTTTCAGGCAACCAATGGGGTGATACTTTCTGTTCAAGACCGGCCCTTTTAGCCGCTGCTCTGACAATTCTCACAACATTACTTGCGGCATAATGCCGGCCTGATTTGGTAGGAAAAACCGGCATTGTTGAACCGGCCTTTTTGCGTGTGGTTTGTAAATCTTTCCACAATTGTTCAGAAATAAGAATGTGGCGAAGTTTAGAACCTTTCCCTAAAATATCGACTTGCCCGCCTGGGATTCGTTTTTTTAAATCCTTCCACTT
>NZ_JAMXEX010000026.1 GCF_025370775.1 Ancylothrix sp. D3o
AATACTGCTGATACAATACCCCCCACTCTCCAAGCAGCTTTAGCTAATGATACAGGAGAAAATAATACAGATAAAATAACCTTTGACCCTACAATTTCAGGAATTGTTACAGATAGTAGTAAGATATTCAGCCTGCGGGCAAGATTTAATAACACATCAGTTGGTACTTATACTGATATTGTAAGTTTAATTAATCCAGATGGGACATTTTCATTAAACCGGCAACAACTAGAAACAATTTATGGTCAAGCTTTACCAGAGGGAGAGCATACTCTGCATCTGCAAGCAATTGATAAATATGGAGCAGTTTCTAATACATTCACTCTGGCTTTTACTTTAGAACCTGAAGTTATACCCGTTACAGATATTGGGGGTATTTATCAATTTAATGGTCAAGTTATTAATGGTACACTCAGACCAAGACAAAGCCAACAATTTACATTTAATCTCAGAAACTCGGAAATTACTTCAACTGCCAGTGATACTGTATTAATCAGTATGTCAGTAGCCGCTCTGAGTGGTAGTAATTTCCAGCCTGCTGTGCCGACAATACCAGGATTAACGCCTTTAGTTAGCCAAAATAATACTAATAATTCCTACGCACTTTTTGCTTTTAATACAGCAGGACAAAATACAATTAATTTAACCGGTCTCAATAGTACAGACGTTCTGGCAGAACGTCTCTACAATGGGCAATATGGTTTGCAATTAACAGTGGCCGGTGATATCAACCTGGATGAAAAAGTGGATGCAACAGATGCACAGTTGTTAAACCAAAGTTTAGGAATTACATCAAATAATACTGGATATTCTCTAAATTTAGATATAAACCGGGATGGAGTAATTAATAATAGTGATCTGGAACTGTTGAATCAAAATCTAGGATTTGTTGCTAATACACCGGCAGTTATTACACCGTCAAATATTCTGACTCATCAAGAATTAGAAACAACTATTGATTTAGGTAAGTTTGTGAGTGATGCTGATAATGATGCACTAGCTTACAGTATTAGTAATCCAGTTAACGGGACATTAGAAACACTTAATAATGGTCAAACAGTTGTATTTAAACCGGCCTCAAATTTTGCAGGAGTGGGGAGTTTTGAAATCTCAGTAGATGATGGGTATTATAAAGCTTCTGAGACAATAAATATTAATGTATCAGATGCGCCTCTGATAAATTTAGAAATTATTAAAAGTAAGAAACAGCTAAATGTGGGAGAAACAATTTCTTTAGAAGTTCAAGGAGATTTTGCTGATGCAGAAGATGTGGTTTTACCAGATTCTTATTTAACTTATGCCACAGAAAATGCACAAATAGCCCAAATCTCAGCAAGTGGAGATGTTACAGCATCTTCCGAGGGAACGACGGTTTTAAGTGTGAAGCGTAATAATATTTCGGCGGTAACAGCAATTCGTGCTGGGGAAATACCTATCCCTAAAAATGATAGTGAATTTAACCAAGCTTTAGCAGAAATGAACGGATTAGATGCTTATCCAGATGCCGTAACTCTGACAGTGGGAGGGAAACGGCAACTGTTAGTAGGAGTCAACGATGTTGTAGAAACACCAGATTTAAAAACAGCATCTTCTGGAACGCGGTATTTTGTAAGTGACTCGAATATATTAAGCGTGACTGCGGATGGGGAAGTTACAGGTTTAAAAGAAGGATTTGCCACTGTTACAATCATAAATGGTGTAGCTGATGAAGTGATGCCGATAAGAGTACAAATACCTCAAAATAATCAAACAATAATTAATGCTAATGGCGGTGGTGTACGCTCAGATGATGGTGCAATGGTAATGGTAGCACCTGGTTCTTTAAATGAAGATACACCAGTTAGTATTCAACAACTAAGCGAACAACAATTGTCATTAGCGGTGCCTGATAACTTTTCGTTTGCCGGCGCTTTTCAACTAGAATTAGGATCTGAGCCATTAGATGTGCCAGTGCAATTAGCAATTCCTGCACCACAAAATGTAGCTGCCGGTACTGAAGTTTTCTTCATGCGGAAAGTCTCGCTACCAGACGAAACTGGCACCATGAAGACGATGTGGTTGGTAGAAGAATCGGGGATAGTTGGAAATGATGGAATGATACGCACTTCATCGCCACCTTGGCAAGGTGCTTCTATATCTGGGGAATACACGATAGCCATTCCTAAATTTGAGTATTCTGTAGAGCGTTTGCAATTTGCAATTGCTGCTGATGCAGCGGCAGCTATTTTAATAGTATCTGGGTTCGCTATTGCTGCTTTTGGGCCTAAACAGCTTGGTCTTTTTGGGGTGGGGGTAGCAGCAGTAGGGGGTGCGTTGTATGCAACAGTTCCCTTATTATTAGATGCCGCAGAAAGATCCGTAACAGTATTAACAATTCCCAAAGTAGGACTACCCTATAAAACAGAAAGTGGAGTCGCCATAAACCCCGGTCAAATTTCTACACTTAGCGCATCTATTCCTTCTCCTCCTTTGACTCCAACTGCTCCTAATCTCAATCAAATTGAGGTAATGATTCCACCGCCTAGCGCAGAAAATCCACAAACTGTAACGGGGCGAGTTATATACTTGAGCGGAGATAATTTTGGTTCAAATATCAATGATTTTAAAGCAAATTTCCACTTTGGCGGAAGAATTTACCCCGGTACAATTTTACCAGAATCTCCGGGGTTGACAGAATTGGAGAAAGGAAAAATTGCCGTTGTTACCGACTTTGTACCTTATAGAGAGGCTGAAATTTCAGTTTCTCGAAAGTTCCAGTCCATTATTGGGACAGTCGAGGAAGAGGAAAGCCAGAAAGCTAAAATTCCTGTTGATATCTGTGTTGAAGTAGCAGTAGTTCCTCAGCCATTTAGAGATCAAGTGAGCATATTAAATGCTCTCAACCCTCGCACGGTAGTTGAACAAACTAGCAGTCGGGATTTACTGATAGGTTCTATAGGAGTAGGTACTCCTGATCAACGAGATATTCCTCGGTATGCGGCTGTCACAAGTAATGCCTCTCGCGCTTATGTGGCGTTGCAAAGCTCTGGTCGAATTGCTGTGGTGGATGTGATGGGATTAAAGCAGTTAAATAGTAATTCCGAATTAGGGGTTACAAATTTGATTAATTTGCCAACGGGTGCTAGGCCGTCTTCTATTGTTATAGATTATAGGGATCAGTATGCTTATGTTGCTGAAAGACAGCGTGGGGCAGTTTATGTGCTTGATATAAATCCTTTTTCACCTAACTATAATAAGTGTATTGGGACGATTGTTTTTAACAATGCAAACAATGGCATCAGCCAAATGGCGATTAGCGGTGATGGGAAGCGGTTATTTGCAACGACATCTGATAGTAGCACCTCTGGTATTGGTCAAATTTTGGTAATTAATATTGACCCCCAGGATCGGCCTGTAGCTAATGGTAATAATGAACGTAATTGGCACAAAGAAATTGGGAGAATTGTTGTGGGTGCTGGTTTGGAAGGAATCTCTGCTACTCCTGATCCATTTAAAATGGTTTTTACCAATCGTTTTGATGAATCGAAAGGTTATGGAGTTTTGACGATTACGAATAATGATCCTAAAAGTTTTGCTGCAACTGTCAATTATGCTGGGATGAATTTAGGCTTTGCTACTGATTATTTTGATGTGAATGAGGCTGTTGCTGTAACGGTGATGCGGGATGCTTTAACGGGCAAAGATTATGCGTTTGTTGCTGCTCGTAATGGGCGTGGGTTTGCAAGCGGAATGGAGAGTATTGATGGAGTTAGAGCCGGCTCTAATATTGGTATCATTGAAGATGCTTTGGGGTCAAATCCTCGTTTAGTGGCAGCTACACGACCAATTCCTAATGGATTAACAAGTGGGTTAGCTATTTCAAGTGATGGAAGGTATTTAACGGCTGCTTATCCGGGGATAGAAAGTAGTTTGATGTTTGATATTAAGGAAGTTTTGAAAACTGTCCAAAATCCCACTGGCGATTTAACGACTACTCCCATTGATGATCTTAATCCGGCGATTAGTATAGCGGCGGATTTTAAGGATATAGGAAATCCCCTAAATTCTTTGCTAAATAAAATTCCTTTTGGAGTGCCGACTGTTTCAAATACGCCGCCTTTGACAACGGGGGGAAGTCCTTTTAGTGTGGCTATGGCTTCGGTAAGAAATCCGGTGAATTTGTTGCCGGTTGATGTTAGTGGCGACCCGCTTAAGCCAAGGTTTACATGGAATTTTGAGGGGAAAAAGGAGGGTGAATTGCCGGAAGCTGGGATGTGTATTGATCCGCTCAAAGATGAAGAAATTGAGGAAGTTAATTTGTATGTGAGTGTTTTTGATAAAGATAATGGTTTGTTGCCGGAAAGATGGACTCCTACTGATGGAATAGAGCGGGTTGATTATAATCCTAATCGTGTATTGACGGCTAGATGGAAGGGGGGTGTTTGGAGTTGGAATGGTGGTAGTAAGGAAGGGTCAAAGTATGAATTTAGTCTTCCAGATGACCGGATGTTAACGGCGGGACAGACTTACCATTGGGCTGTGAAGGTTAAGCTTAAAAATCAGCCGGCGACCTATATTTTTGAGGATGAAGAATATAATGTGCCATTACCAGAATCTACTAATCCTAATACTTTTAGTAGCGTCACAGTTTTAAGTCGGGGTTTAGAACCCGGCAATACTGAAAATAGCCAATTAATCAATAAAAAACTCAAGACAATAGTAGACCATATTCAAAAACTTGGTGGGAATGTTCTGGAATATAAGCCGGCAATTGGTACATGGCAACCTGTTAGTTATAACGGCAATAGTTCGATACCTAATTTTGCAAATCTGAACTATGGAAAACCGCTAGTGTTGTTAGCTGATTGGCTGCAAGGAATTGATCCTAGCAATCTCTATAATGGTGGTTTTGCCGAAGCAGCAGCAGATTCGTTATTTGCTGGGTTGGTGCAATTGGATCAACAGCACGGTGGTTCAGTCGGAATGGATGGTCGTCTTTATGATGAAAACGGAAATCTTATTCGTACTCAAGGCGCTATTTTTAATTCACCCCTGCATTTTATTGGTTTTGGTCAAGGTGCCGTTGTCAATACTGAAATTGTACAGCGTTTAGGGACGTTTTTCCCAAATGCTGGGGGCTTTTATCCCTCCCAACGTGACCTCCAAATGACAACAATAGACCCCCATGATTACGATGACGTTAATTCTCCAGCGGGCGTGTTTCGGAATATTTACGATCCCGAAATAAAAGTCTGGAATAATGTTACTTATGCTGACAATTACTACCAATTAACCGGCAGTGATGATATGCTCAAGGGAGAAGAGATTTTAAGTGCTGATTGGAATGTAGACCTCAGCAACCGGGCTGGTTTTGATCAAGATATAGAGACTGGTGCGCCCCATAGAAGTTCTTTATCGTGGTATGCCGGTACTAATAATCTCAACCAGAATGAAGATGTATATCGCCGAAAAGGAGATTTAACAGATAATCAACTTCCTTCCTACACTCCAGACCATACGAATGCTGATTTTAATCACGGTGATGATAACGCTTCTTGGGAAGGAATTGGTAGCGGTTGGTTTTATTCAGTTTTGGCCGGTGGTGATG
Organism: Ancylothrix sp. D3o; assembly: GCF_025370775.1. Classification (NCBI taxonomy): domain Bacteria; kingdom Bacillati; phylum Cyanobacteriota; class Cyanophyceae; order Oscillatoriales; family Microcoleaceae; genus Ancylothrix; species Ancylothrix sp. D3o. Next base: position 5,588 of record NZ_JAMXEX010000026.1, read on the forward strand.
AATTACGTCCCTACAATTTGGATGGATATAAATTTAGCAAAGATGAGATTATTGAATTTAGCTATCCCCGCGATGGGTGGAAAGACTATTTAGAAGATAAGCGAATATCAGTCAATCAAGATAACACTCCAATACCGGCAATGCGAGGAGATTTTTCGGTTCCCACAATTTTTAATGGCAATTTTGATGCAATTGTTTACCAGTATAGCAGCCAAAATATTCCCAGTTGGTACATTGATAGGCCAAATAACCCACTTAAACAAAGCGCTTTAATTGATGTTAAAGATATTCCGGGGTCTACCCCCTACTCAAATGCTGCTCCCAACTATGCTTTACAACTGGGAGGATCTAACCCAACCCAAGCTACTCGTGATTGGTTTGTTATTCCTGAGTGGGGTAATTTACGGTTCGATGTTTTTGCTCCCGTTCAGAGTGGAGAACTGAATGTAAAGCTGGAAACGATAGACGGACAAAGCAAAAACGTAACTATCAATCTGGCACAGGATGCAAACTTTTTGATTGACAGCACTAACAATCAAATTCAGAATATTAAGGATATCTACTCGGATATCGAAAATAAGATTGGGTTTGGAAGAAGAGGATTTGAAACATTCCAACTTAAGTTAAACCTCACTGATTCAGAAATCGCAGAGTTTCTAGGTAAGCCAGCAAAAATAACCTTTTCTTTAGACGGTGGCGGTTCCGCTTACATAGATAATGTTTTCTTCAAGAGCGACCATCTCAAATTTGGCAATCCCACTGAAGCTAGATGGAATCCTAGCAACAGTACATATCAAAACAACTTGCTGCTTGAAAAGCCACAGTACGCAGTGTCTTACAATGCTGATACCAAAATTGCCAACTGGGTTGGTTGGAAAGTAGACAAAATATGGGCGACAAGACCAGATACACAACTAGGAGAATTACCCAATGGGTTAATACAAAGACCTGAATTTATAACCGATCCAGATTTATTGGCTAGTGGCTTGTTTACCTATGATGGAAATATCTTTACTCGTTTGGGAATGGATCGAGGTCATTTGTCTCCTGACAGAGATAGAGTGAGACATCCCAAAGACCAGTTAGCAACCTACTTAACAACTAATTTGATTGCCCAGTCAATGGATAATAATCGAATTTTTATCCCTGGAGGAAACAATTTAGGAGATGCTTCTGCTTGGTTCAATATAGAAAATAAAGTAGTAGCTCCCAGGGTTACTCAGGGACAACAGCTTTACATTTTCGCTGGAGCTATTGGTGACGATCCAAATCCTCAAAAGAAAACGAATGTTCCAGAGTTGCTTGATGACATTTTCAATGGCGAGTATATCAATCAGGGAAATACAAACCCTAGCAGTTTATCAACCAGAGAAATTCACATCCCTAGATGGACGTGGAAAACAATTATGGCTGTGGAACAACTAGGATTTGATGTTACTTCGTCAAGCATAGAAACTTTCGCATATATGACGCCCAACATAGCAGAACCAGATTGGAATAATGTATCCTCAGATGGGATTGCAAATCCGCTTAATAATGATGTGTTTTCTCCCTTTTTGGACAGCGTTCGCAGTAACATAACTAATGCAACGGCTTGGAGGAACCCAGATACTTGGAGAGTTACTCTTCCAGAACTCACAAAGATTCTAAACGAAAGGAACAGGTATCGTAATTATGCGTTTAATTTTGATTTTCTGTCAAATTTGCCAGAAAACATTTAGGTTGCTTTGAACAATCAAGGTAGATATTATCTTCTACCTTAGTTCTAGGCTTCTTTCTAGCCGAGATAATTTTCCTTACACTTTTTGGATAATGCTACTAAAAAAAATGTGCGATATCTCTTGTTGGTTTAGGAAAACATTATATAGTGTAATTATGACCAGGGATGAAAACTCCGTCCCACCGAATAACATCCCAGAATTCGCAAGGCTCTTCGCAAGAGCCATCTAATTTAGCACCTTGAAGGTTTACTCTAATAAAATGGGTCCAAGTCAAGTTGCATCCATTCGTATTAGCCCCGCTTAGATTGCAGTCAAAAAACCTCGTGCTTTCCAAATCACAAAACGAAAATTTGGCATCTGTGAAGTTACAGTACCAAAAGCGAGCCGCTCGCAACTTACATTGATTCCAGTTGATCCCGCTCAAATTGACATAGTTAAATTGAGCGCCCCTCAAATCAATATTTTGCAGTTCAACTCCGCTCAAGTTAGCATACTCTAAAATGATGTTTTGAAAATCTCGCTCACCAGCCGCATATCGTCTAAGTAATTCTTCTGTTGTAATTCTTTCTTTGTCCATAACTCGACTGCTGTATCTCTTTACACAATCAACAATAGCACTTTTTTGAATACTCTATATTCTGCCGCATCACTCATGCACCGGCATCTGAGTAATCAACTTTGCGAGTGGCTCTCCCAGAACTTACAAAGATTCTTAAAAAACGCAACCGAGTTAGGTAACGATGCAAGAAGTGGGTATCAAGCGCAATCGATCCCAAACCTGGAAAACTTACTTAATGGAGATCTGCCAGATATATCTCCCCAGTACCAATTTTTATCTAACGTGCCAGAGTCTTTAGACAAACAATCGATTAAGAATACATCTCTTGTGCGCTTTCGCGATCCCTTTTGAAAAAGATTGGGGATACAGGCATCGTCTGTATCCGGCGAAAATTTCGGCGGTTATTGACTAGGTTGAAGTGAACAGTAACTCACCCACTTGCCGTTCGGGTGAATAGAATCCTTCATATAACACTCAGGAGCTAGAATTCCCATACGGTTTACCCCCGCCAAATTGCACCGAAGAAATGTCACTTCCAAGATTCTAGCTTTCCTAAAACTAACCTTAGTAAAATCGCAATCGACAAACATACATTGTTGCATCTGCGCTCGATTCCAGTTAACTTTGCTAAAATTACACCTTTCTCTAGGAGAACAAAAGCTACAGCTAGCTTCCCTCATATCAGCCCCACTGAAGTCAACATCAATACACTCATCAGTAGATAGATGGGCACCCCTAAGCTTGGCCCGTTGTAGAACTGCTCCATTTAAGTAAGCACCGCCCAAGTTCGCCCACTCTAAAACTGCTTTACTCAAATTAGTTTCACGCAAACGAGCCCAGCAAAGCACAGCCTCTCTAAGATTGGCTCCACTCAGTAAAGCTTCGTTAAGCCGAGCGCCATGTAAGTTAGCTCCTGCTAAATTGGCTCCGCTGAGATTGGCTCCCATCAAATCAACTTTTTGGAGATTAGCTCCTTCGAGATTGGCCCCACTCAAGTTGATGCCACGCAAAATAGCTCCATCGGGCCAAGAATCTTCTCTGATTTGATATCGTCCGATTAATTCGTCATCATAAGTTTTGATCAGCACTATTCCACTGAGGTCAACGCCCGCAAAATCTCTTTCTCCAGTAGCGTATTTTCTCAGTAATTCTTCAGCATCCATAATTTTCTACCAAATTAATTATTTTATTCTCTATAATACCGTCTTTATCTAAAGGAGGCCAATAGATAAAAAGATGGATAGGTCAAAGCTAAAACGACACACCAAATTTTGATCTCTGTATTCGACACGATTTTACCCAGCAGTCAAAACAGGCGCGGGTTCCACAGTCGCAATGACCCGACAATTAAAGTTACAGAAAATGTCACTTTTGCTGATAATTTTTATCAAAATGTCGCGCCCTTTGAGCAACCTAGAACTGATACTCGTAATGGACGAGCTATTGAAGAAGCAGATTTAAATGTTTCTTTAAATAACAGAGCAGCATTTGCCCTTTATGATACAGAGAATAGTCCACACCGCAAAACTTTAGCTTGGTATGCAGGAACAGCGAATCTTAATGCTACTGAACTGCCACCTCTACAAGATAGAAGTCCGAAAGAAAAAATTTACCGTCGGCTTGGGGATTTAGAAGCGGCAGACCGAATTCCTAATAATGATAAGATTTGGTACACGCCGGATTATCGAGGATATCCTTATATTCACGGGTCTCAAAATGCTCCTTGGGAGGGAATTGGTACGGGTTGGTTTTACTCAGCTTTAGGTGGGGGTAAGGATAAGCGTCAATTCCCTTTACTAGGAGTTCGCACGCCGGTTAATTTTGATAACTCTGCTGAAGCAAGGATGCAGGGAGATTTTGCGGTACCTACTTTATTTAACGGCAATTTTGATGCAATAAGTAGTCGGTTTAGTCAGCAAAATATACCCGGTTGGTCTTTTTATAATGGCCCTCAAAATACTACTCAAAATCTTTCTCAACAACATTTGGTAGAGTGGAGCGAAATTACTTCTCTTGACCCCAATTTTTTGACGGGGGTGGGTTACGATTCGACTCAATCTAATTATGCTTTGAAGTTGTCAAGTGCTGGGCAACAGGAAGCCACACATAATCGCTTTCTGGTGCCCGTGTGAGGTAATTTGTGGTTTGATCTTCATGTTCCGAATCTTAGTGCTGGACAACTCAAGGTTACGCTAGAAGGAAAACCACAAATAATTGATATTATTGGCGATAGCTATTTGAGTTTTTGTTGGAAAATCTAAGCCAAAGTTATTATCCCAGATTTGTTTTCATCATTAACTCAAAAAAAGCTGTCCGCCAATTCTAGCATTCTGTTCGGGATAATGAAACAGCCCTCTCTTGCACGGCCCCTACAGGAATTTTTCAACAGTCAATTGATGTTTATTTTTTCAGTATTTTAACAACTTCCTCCCAAGATACAGGCACCAATACTCACCCAATTACTTGATCCATCTTGCCAATGCTCTTTTTTCCATATTGGGGCATTGTGTTTAAGCGTATCTATTGCAAACCGGCACGCCTCAAAAGCCTCACCCCGATGCGGACACCCCACCGCCACCAACACACTAATTTCGCCTATTTCTAACTTACCCGTCCGATGATGAATCACCACCCGGCGAACATCAGGCCACCGGACTCGTATTTCTGCGGCTATTTGAGCAAACACCCGCAGCGCCATCGGTTCATACGCCTGATACTCCAAAAACACCACCGGCTTACCATCCGTTTGATTCCGCACCGTACCGCTCATCACCACCACTGCCCCATTCCCCGGATCGTCCGCCAGCGCGTACACATCCTGAAGCGACAAAGGCGCAAACGTCATCGCAAAGTTATCACCCGGATAAGAGGTAATTTCACTTAAAAACCGCAACACCGAAACACTCATACTCATCCTTAATTTTAAAATCTTTTTGTTGGCTGGACAAAGCCCACCGGCCCAATGGTGGGAATAATTTCTACTTTTCTGCTTTACCTCCTCCCATCAAATAAAGCAAGGCCATCCGCACCGCCACCCCACTTGTTACCTGTTGCGAAATTAAACTGAATTCCGGGTCATCCATCAAATCCGAAGAAATTTCAACCCCACGATTCACCGGCCCCGGATGCAAAACTTTTACATTAGACTTGCACATTTTCAACCGTTCCCGTGTAATCCCAAAAAGTTGATGATATTCCCGTAAACTCGGCAAAAGATTCTGCTCCATCCGTTCTTTTTGCAGCCGCAAAGTCATCACAAAATCAGCATCTTGTAAAGCCGGCTCGACTGAGTAATGCAAAAATAACTTCCCTGGCCGGTTTTCCCCACATTCCGCAAATAATTGAGGCAACAAAGTCGGAGGCGCCGCCAAATGAACCTCCGCACCACTGGCAGTCAAACTCCAAATATTTGAACGCGCCACCCGCGAATGCAAAATATCGCCAACAATCGCTATCTTTTTTCCTTCCAAAAGTGATAAACGCGGATTGTTACTATCTAAAATACAGCAAATTGTAAATAAATCAAGCAACCCCTGAGACGGGTGTTCATGCTGACCATCACCGGCATTTAAAACCCCAACTTTTGCCCCCAAACGATCCATTTCCATTGCAATTGCTTGAGGAACACCGGCCTGTTTATGACGAATCACCATCATATCCGTCCCCATCGCCAAATAAGTTTTAGCCGTATCTAAAATCGTCTCACCTTTTGTCAAAGAAGAACTAGAAGCAGCAAAATTAAGCGTATCAGCAGAAAGACGTTTTGCCGCTAATTCAAAACTGCTGCGAGTGCGAGTGGAAGGTTCAAAAAATAAATTTGCCACCAGTTGACCTTGTAGCGTTGGGACTTTTTTAAGCCGACGAGATAACACTTCCCTAAAACTCCCTGCCGTTTGTAAAACAGTGTCGTATTCTTGGGAAGAAAAATCAGCTAAAGACAAAACGTGCCGGCGATTCCAAGTAGTTGTAGGCATAAAATAAAAATGAGTCCTTTGTCATTAGTCATTTGTCAATTGTCCTTTGTCGTTTGTGGGAAGATGTTTTTTTTCTAATGACCCATGACCAATGACAATTGACACTTGACCAATGACTAATTATCGAACAATTTGTAGCGCCAGAGAAATCAGCGACAAAAATGTTAAGAACCCAACGGCATCAAGCAGGGTGGTCAACAGTGGGCCGCTGATCAAGGCCGGATCAAGATTAACTCGTTTGAGCCCCATTGGTAACAAAGTTCCCATAGTTGCCGCTACAAAAACATTAATGGCCATCACCAAAGCAGCAACAATCGATACCCAGCGCTCATTGGCCGGCGACCAAATCAGGGAAAGAATCCCCAAAGAAAACCCCAAAGCCAAGGCTGTACCTACACCTGCCAAGAGTTCTTTGCGTAATATCTGCAAGGTATCGCTGGGGGTAACTTCGCCTACTCCTAAGCCGCGTACTGTGACGGAAAGTGCTTGAATGGCGACGTTTCCGCTGGCATTAGACAAAATTGGCATAATAACGGCTAACACCGGCACCACAGAAATCACTTGCTGAAACGGTGCAATGGCGCTGGCGGCACCAATATACAAGCCAATATTCCCAACCAGCCAAGGCAGGCGTTTTTGGATGGTAATGAGGGGAGGAGACAATGCGGCTTCGTCACCGCCGCTGACACCGGCAAGTTTTTGGATGTCTTCGGTGGCTTCTTCTTCGAGGATGTCGATCACATCATCGATAGTCACAATTCCTACGAGCCGTTCTTCTCGATCTACCACCGGCAATGCAATTAAATCATACCGCTTCAACAACCTGGCAACTTCTTCTTGGGGCATTTCTGTCCGCGCTTTAATCACCCTGTCGCTGGCGATATCTTTAATTTTTGCTGTTGGAATTGAAAACAATAATTGCCGCAAAGAAACAACGCTGACTAATTTACGATTGTCATCTGTTACATAGGCATAGTAAATTGATTCTTTGTCTTGGTCGCTTTTACGCATTTTTTCGAGGGCTTCTTGCACCGTCAAGCCTTCGCGCAGGCGCACATATTCGGTCGTCATTACTCGACCGGCGGTGTCTTCGTCATACCCCAAAATAGTTGCTGTTGCTTGCCGTTCGCTGGGGCTGAGTTGTTGCAATAGCCTCTTAACCAAGCGGGCCGGCAGTTCGTCAAATAAGGCTGCCCGGTCGTCTGGGCTCATGGCTTCCATAATTTGACATACTTGCACATCGTGCAAAGCTTCGAGTAGTTCTTCTTGCACTTCTGGCGGCAAGTATTCAAACACATCAATCGCTTGCGCTTTGGAAAGCAGACGAAATGCCAATGCTCGCCGTTCGGGGGGCAGTTCTGCAATATATTCTCCGACATCAACTGCCGGCTGACTGTTTAATTGCAGCTTAAGCTGATTCAGGTCGGCAATGGCGGAAAAAGAAATAGCCTTTTCCTGGGTTAACATTCATCCTCCTATGTCTCCCCCTCGCTGGGAGACAATTTTGGCCACCCAGCTTAGAGGAGTTTATTACTACTGTCTGGTGATGGACTTCGGTCCATAGATTTCAAAAAATGCAACATCGGTTCTGCTACCCGCAGATCCGCTATTTTCAAGGTTATCTCAGTCGGGTGAAATCGACAATCTGTTTTTAGGGCAAAAATATAATTTTGGGGAGTGATATTTTTTATGAAGGCAAAGAAAATTTTAATCACCGGCTTGTTGTTGATATCTGTGGCCGGTTGTGTGCCAGAAACGCAGCAACCACCTGCACCGACACCGACAACACCAGCTACAACGGAACCTTTGAAAGCATCGCCGACGCCGGTTGCCAAACCTACGCCAAGTGAGAAAATGGTATCGGTGATGGTCTATAAGGCGGATAGTGATTGTCAGTCTTTGGTACCAGAAAAAGTTGAGGTGCCGGCAAAGTCTTCGATGGAGGCGGCTGCGGGTAAGGTGGTAGAACGTTACGATACGGGGGATTTTGATGTGGCGGGGTATCGGGTAAGTGTGGATGCAAAAACGGGGGTGGCGACAATTGATTTTAGACTTGCACCAAATTCTAAGCGCCGGTTTGTGTCTTTATCCAGTTGTGAGCAGTTTGCTTTGTTTGGCAGTTTGAAGAAGACTTTAACAAGTAATCCTGCTTGGAAAATTAAAGAAGTTCGTTTTACAGAACGGGGCAAACCAATTGAAATTTAAAGCGCTGTTGGGAGTTTAAAAAGTGTTTTTCCCTAATCACTAATTACCTATCAACCAAATTGTGAAACTGCGGGACAGCGGGTGATATACCAGCGCCAGGGGAATTCTTTTCCTTGGGAAATACCGATGCGGGTAGTTTGGGTGAAGGTGATATTTTGATGGTCGAGATTTTGCTGGAATTCGTTTGTGCGGTGTTCTAACCAAAAAGGTTGTCCGTTGTCTAATTTTGTGCCGTTTAAACTAAGGTCAATTAGCAAGACTTTGCAAAGTTTTCCGGGCCCGGCTGCGGTGCGATGAAGTTTGCGGTTTTTTTGCAAATCTATCCAAGGGGGGAGAGTTTCTAATTGCAAGGCGCGAATTAATACGGCGCTGGGAATGTTTTGTTTATCGGTGACGATGTTGAGGCAATGATACATTCCGTAGATTAAATAAATATATGCTAATCCTGCCGGCCCAAACATTACTTCGTTGCGTTTGCTGCGTTGCCGGTAGGCATGACAGGCGGGATCTTCTGGCCCATAAGCTTCTGTTTCAACAATGGTACCTCGAATTAAAGTCCCGTCGGGAAATTGGCGGACTAAAACGCAACCCAGCAAGTCGGGGGCCACTTCTGTTGATGGACGGGCTAACCATAAATGGTCTACAATCCGGTTAGAATGAGTGGGATTCATGGTGTTTTACACCGGCACCGATGCTGCTTTAAACTTCTATTGTAGCAGGTAGTATAAAGCTGTGGTGGGTGTGCGGATGAATGCGCTTGAATCTGTTGTTTGAAATCAATTTTGGGAAGAACAAATGGACGTTAAATTAATTTTGGTAGTTTTGACTGGTGTGTTTACGGTTGCCTGTCTGTTTTTTGGCACGAAAAACGGTTTCTATGATAGTGATAATTATCATGGAAATGGTTCGGCTCACTAATTAGGTTTGTTTGTTTAGTACAGAGGACACAGAGGATTTTCTCTGTGTTTTTTTGTGTTTATAATTCACTGCAAAACCCCTTTGTGCTGCAACTGAATATACAGGTATTATGGAGGATGCTGACTAGATTGTGAATAATATTTTCTCAAATTTGTGTGATTACACTCAATAGCTAAACAGTGATGCGGGGTATTTCTTAGGACGGCAGGTGTAAGAAACCGGCCCTCTTTATAAAAGCTTTGATAGGATGGAAAAATTATCCCAGAAAAAGTTTCTGGGGTTAGGGTTTCCAATAATAAGTATAAAAAAATTAAGCCTGAGCGAAATAAAACAAACCGGCCACAGTGATAATTCCCACAATTAAAGCCAGCCAAATAAAGCGATTATCTTTTGTGTTGACTTGCGATAAGTCTAACGGTTCGCTTTCCGATTTTTGAGAGCGTTTTCCTGTAGAATTAGAATTACCACCACCGGCCCCTTTCGCATTGTTTTCGCTTCCCTCAAGGCCGGTTAAATCGGGAATTTCAACCAGCCATTCAGGACGACTTCTCAGTTTAGGCGCTTCCAAAATCGAGAGTAAACGTTTACTTTGTTTTCGTGTTTCAATGTGGGGATGGTTATTTAGTACCCTGCATAAAGCAAGCGCTTCTGAACGCTGATCCGCAGCTTCATAAGCCGTAACTAACCAAATTAAAATTTCTCCCCCTAAACGAGAGTTTCGATCCACCAGTTCTCGCGCTTTTTCGAGTTTCTGGACTGATTGCCGGTATTCTCCGCGCTCAAAGGCGACCTTGCCAGCTTGCAATTCAATTTTGGCCTGTTCTAAGATGTCTGAACTCATTTTTAAATTAGATAGATGCTGCACTTATTATAACAAACGCATTAATCAAAACCGGCCACGACAGGAAAAACTGTCTCTAAAAATTTCTAAATGTTAAAATAAGTAACTTAACAAAATTAGCCAAAAATTGTCTTAAAATGAGGTAAAATTAGGAAAAATCACTCAAGGAGAATAAAGGCCGGTGACGGATTTATTAAAAGGCGTGAATTTGTATTTAATAGGCATGATGGGAGCGGGAAAAACAACCGCAGGCCGACTATTGGCTGCCCAATTAAATTATCGCTTTGTCGATACAGATGAGATGATAGAGAAAGTAGCAGGAAAGCCGATTACAGAAATATTTGGCCAAGAAGGAGAAGCAGCTTTTAGAGAATTGGAAAGCAAAGTTTTAGGTGAAGTTGCTGCCTATAAAAATTTAGTGGTAGCCACCGGCGGCGGGATTGTTTTGCGGCGGGAAAATTGGGGTTATTTGCGTCATGGTGTCGTGCTGTGGTTGGATGTGCCGGTGGAACAACTTTATGCAAGAGTAAAAGATGATAACAGTCGGCCTCTGTTACAAGATCCTGACCCAATGGCAAAGCTGCAAAGCATTTTAGAAAGTCGGCAAAATTTGTATGCTCAAGCCGATGTGCGCGTCCGAGTCGAAGCCGGTCAAACGCCCAAACAAGTTGCCGCAGTTGCATTTGAGGAGATCCGCAAGGCGTTAAAACCAGAGCAAAGTCAGTCGGCGGAGTTAAATTAGTGAGAAATTGTCAAAATTTCAACAACTAAAAACATTGTTCACCGGCCCTTTGATCGGTAAACTCAATTTAATCCTATTTCTATCAATTGATCGCCCATGCTAACCGAACAAGAAATCACTAACTTAGATGATGCAACGCGGGTGCGAGTGCTTAGTGAGGCACTGCCCTATATTCAAAAATTTGCCGGTCGCACTGTTGTGATAAAATACGGCGGTGCAGCAATGAAAGACAGTTCGCTCAAAGATAAAGTTATCCGCGATATTGTGTTTCTCGCTTGTGTTGGTTTGCGGCCCGTAGTCGTTCATGGCGGTGGCCCAGAAATCAATAGTTGGCTGGATAAACTAGGAATTGAACCGCAATTTAAAGACGGTTTACGAGTCACAGATGCGCCGACAATGGATGTGGTAGAAATGGTTTTAGTCGGGCGTGTGAATAAAGAACTCGTTTCTTTAATTAATCAGGCCGGTGGTCAAGCAGTGGGGCTTTGTGGCAAAGATGGAAACTTGTTTGAAGCGCGACCAGAAGGCAAGGAAGGTATCGGTTTTGTCGGCGAAGTTAGCCAGGTAAATATTGGGCTTTTGGAATCTCTGGTAAACAATAAATATATCCCGGTGGTTTCCAGTGTAGCAGCCGATAAAAACGGTCAAGCTTATAATATTAATGCCGATACAGTAGCGGGTGAACTTGCCGCAGCTTTGGGGGCGGAAAAGTTGCTTTTGTTGACAGATACCGCCGGCATTTTGGAAAATTATAAAGACCCCTCCACCCTAATTCCCAAATTAGATATTCAACAAGCACGGCATTTGATTTCGACAGGTGTAGTGGCCGGTGGAATGATTCCAAAAGTGCAATGTTGCGTGCGTTCTCTGGCCCAAGGCGTGAAAGCCACTCACATTATTGATGGTCGAGTTCCCCACGCTTTACTGTTAGAAATTTTGAGCGATGCTGGTATTGGTTCAATGTTGGTGAGTTCAGAGTTTATTCGCAGCTAGTCTGTTTTTTTTAAGAAAGCCGGTTTATCCAAAAAATCGGCTTTTTTAAACCCAATCCCCTACCCCTTGTAGAAAATCTGTGATGCCTGAGTTTAAATTTCTTTAAATTATTATGACAATTTCCTGATTATGCTCTATAGTAACCGAGGATCGATGCTACGCATCGCACACCTGTAAACCCTCCGAAACAAAGGAGTTCAACAAAAAATGAACTTACCCGTCATTTTAGACATTGCCTTGGGCTTAATTTTTTCTTATCTGATATTAAGCTTACTTGCCTCAGAAATTCAAGAATTAATAACAACTATCCTCCAATGGAGAGCAGAACATTTAAAGAAATCCATTGAAGTGCTAATTTCTGGAAGTGCCGAAGAATCAACTTCAGAAGCTCAGACAGCCCGACACCTTGCTAACTCGCTTTATGGTCATCCTTTGCTTAGAGATTTAAACCAAGAAGCAAAAGGCTCAATAGAAAAAGGATTTCGGAAAATTAGCGGCGGAATTATTAATTTAATTCGCTCATTGTCTCCAAACAAACAAAACGTTTTTGGGGAGAAAAATAGTGGCCCCTCTTATATTCCCCCAGAAACTTTTGCCCGAACCCTCATCGATAAACTAAAAATCAAAGAACTAGCGCAAATGATCAGCTATGGGCGAGTTGAAAAATTCAAACAAGAAAACTTGCTGCAACAAATTGTCGAAATTTATCAAGACAGCGAACTCGCCGAAGAAAATAAACGGCCACTTCAGAAAGAGTTTGCCAAATTGGGAGAAAGCTTTGAGGAAATTTTGGCAGATTTTAAAGCCCAAAGAACTACCCTTGATGGCACAATTGACCGGCTGGCAATAAAAGTCGAGAGCTTTATTAAAAACTGCCAGTTGATATTACCGGCAAATGATCCGACACTGGAAACATTTTACAACCGGCTTGAAGTATTCCGGCAAGATAATTTCCATGAAAGTGAAAGAAAAGCCTTGCTTGCCAGCCTCAAACCCAGCCTCAACGAAGTTGTACAAATTATTGCCAAAAATCCCGTAGTGTACGCAGAATTTGAAAAAATATTTCAAGACAAAAACAGCCCAACCTATCGCGGTATTGTAGAAATAATTGACAGCTTACCACTAGCACTTAAACAAAGCCTGAGTGAACTTGCCAGCCGCGCCAAAACCGGCACATTGAACATCGAAGAAGACATCCGCAACTTACAAGAACAAGTTGAAACCTGGTTTGATCGTTCCATGACGCGAGCCTCTGGTGTTTATAAACGTAATGCAAAAGGCGTAGCGATTTTGATTGGTTTAGTCGTTGCAATAGTTGCCAATGCTGATACAATTCATATAGTCAGCAGTTTGTCAAAAAACTCGGCTTTGCGAGCCGCCATTAGCCAAAATGCTCAACAAATTGTTAGCAAAAATCCCGCTACTGATGCAACATCTCTAAGAGCATTGAATACCCAAGTCAGAAGAGCTTTAGACGATGTACCTTTACCCCTGGGATGGGGCGCACAAAATATCAGCGAACAGGCAGAGCGTAACTGGCAAATTCCCTATTTGCGACAATTTTTAGGATGGCTGATCAGCGGAATTGCAATTTCTATGGGTTCATCTTTTTGGTTTGATTTGCTGAGCAAAGTTGTTAATGTACGGAATGCCGGTAAAGACACTTATCCCAGCAAAAATGATAACTCCAACACTTAATTACAAGAGACAATAAAGCCAGAGAAAATTAAAACAAAACATGACAAAGCCAAAAAACCGGTTTCTAAATAATTTTCCAAGAAATCGGTTTTTTTGCCTGAGTCTGAACAAAAGTGTAGAGACAAGCCGACACAAATTTCATCTATGGGGAGGTAGCTTTTTTCATCGGTTTTATGCTAAAAAATCTCCTATCGTGCTAACAGCCCCACCGTTGGGGGTTCTAATGTTTTCTCAAACCAAAGACATAAACACATAAACCCCTGGTTTCATCGTGATCTCGCTCACAGTTAAACCATTGTATTTATAGATAAACTAATTATAAAAGCTGGATCGCTTAACCTAACTGTCTGCTTGCCCTCTCGATGGCCACACTGACGAAATCAATGAAAAAGCGCCCCCTTCCTTCTTGCTGTCGCCTTACCTCTAAGAGCGGGGGAGTGGTTGTAAATCGAACGGTCAACCGGCACTCATCGCCGTCTCCAACCGATCCTATTGCAGGTAGAGGTATTTCTTATAGCCTAGCTATTTCTTTTTACCCAAAAAATTTTATCATATTCTAGCCGCCCAAAAAACTTGAGTCAACCCCGGATAAAGTCTTTATTTAACAGCGCTAAGGTAGATTTGAGTGGCTGACCAAAAAGCCAGCACAGAAATAAAACGAAAGGAGATAAAAAAATGAACAACCTATTAACAGACCTAGAACACAGAAATGCAGCCCTAGAGCAAAAAGTTAAGGATCTCACAGAACAGATCAACCAAAAAGACAGGATTTTGGAAGAAAATCAGACAGAGTTCAACAGGCTAAAAGACCATTTGGTACAGATGGAAAAAATGGCAATGCTGGGTCAAATGGTCTCTGGAATATCCCATGAAATTAATAATCCTATCAACTTTATTTATGGAAATTTACCCTATGTGGAAGAACACATAGAGGCGGTTTTAAAAGTATTAGAAACCTATCAAAGCGTCTATCCATCTAAAAATCCAGCCCTAGAAAATGTACTGGAAGAAACAGAAATAGATTTTGTTTTGGAAGATTTGCCTCGCCTGGTGGAGTCGATGAAAGTTGGGGCCGAACGAATTAGAGAACTGGTCTTAAACCTGCGAAATTTCTACCGTTTGGATGAAGCACAAATGAAAGAAGCCGATCTCAATGCCGGTATTGAGAGTACCTTGGTAATGTTGCACAACCGCTATAAACAAAAAATAGAAGTTATTAAACAGTTCGGCGATTTGCCGCCGGTGGAATGCCACATCAACCAACTCAACCAAGTATTTATGAATTTACTCGGCAACGCCATCGATGCGCTTTTGGTAAAAGAATTACAATGCTGTGAAGAAAATAACAAAACTAGCGTTTCCGACAAGAAAAAAATTGCCATCACCACCCAAAAAATTGCCGAGGATAAGGTTTCCATTACCATCTCTGATAACGGATTAGGAATTTCCGCCGAAGTTAAAAACCGCGTCTTTGAACCGTTTTTTACCACCAAACCCATCGGCGTCGGTACCGGCTTAGGTTTATCGATTTCTCATCAAATTGTCACCCAAACTCATGGCGGAAAAATTTATTGTTTTTCCACCCCTGGCGAAGGCAGCACTTTTGTAGTAGAGTTGCCTATTCACCAGTCACAAAAACTCGCCCCTGAAAAACTAACAGAAACAAGCAATCACCTTTCTATGGCCAAGAAAAACTAACAGAAAAAGCAGCTTAAAAAATAAAAATAACTCGTAGCTTCCAGCTACCATTTTCACGGATAATTTCCACTTGGCTGATAAATTCTCGAAAATAAAACCGACGCTCTGATTCTGACAAATCTAGCCAAAACTGCTCTAGTGAAACCGCCTGAGCAATTTCGCGTAAATTTCCGGGTGGCAGTTGGGAAACTTGGCTTTGCAACTCAGCAATTTCTGTGCGGAGTTTGTAAGTTCGCAATTGTTCAGTTTCTCTATCTAAAATTCCGTTTTCCCTCAGCGCCGGCAACTGTGCAATAATTTGCTGTTTCGCTTCAATTTCAGCACATAATTTTTCTTTCATACCCTCCCGACGCGGCATTTTTAAACCCCCGACTGCACGGGGTAAATCTTCACAAATTGCTTCAATTGTTTGTTTCAAAATTTCTTCATAAAGCATCGATTTACACTTAGGCCGGTTCGGGCAATTTGTTGGACGTAAATAAAGATATTCTCGCTCTTTGCGATACGCCGTTACCCGCACCACCGTCATCGCCGAATCACAATTTCCACACACCACCAACCCAGAAAGCGAACGAGGAGAACTGGCAGTACGCGGTGGCAAAGATTGATTGCGGCGTAAAATTCGCTCCACCTGCGCCGCTTCTTCCCGTGAAATAATCGCCAAATGAGTATTAGAAATTACCTCACCATTTTTAAAGGCTAAATCCCCTCGATAAACCGGATTTGTTAACCATTTCCGCCCCGTAGCTACCGAAATTTTTTTACCATATTTTTGCTCTAAATAACGCACCGCACCGCGCAAAGAACCATAAAGCAAAAAATGTTCAAAAAAATCTTTCACCACCGGCGCCGCACTGCGATCTAGCACATAACGGTCTTTAGAACGCCGATATCCGTAAGGCGGTTTTCCGGGTGGCGGTAAAGCCTTGATACGGTTGCGAGCGTGCCCTTGGCGAATCAACCGGCTGCGTTGATTTTGCTGAATTTCACTAATAAATTTCAACAAATCTGAACGTTTAATTTCTTCTTGAATTATAAACTCCGATTCAATGGCAACAATTTTTAACCCTAACAATTCCAGTTTCGCCAAAACTTCGCAAACTTCTTGCACCGTATCCCCTAATTCTTCTAACCGGCGAATTAATAAATACTCCGCCCCCTCCTTTTTGCAATCTTTAAAAAGTTGCTTGAGTTGCGTTCGTTCCCCTAAATCAGTATAAATTTTATCAACTTCCCACCCCCACATCTCAGGAGCAGGTAAAGTTTCTAGGAGCGGGTCACTATAGGAATAAGCAATAATTTTATTATGGTTAAACTTTACCAAAACCCCTCACTCGCTCAACTCAATAATATTCCCATCCGGGTCTTCTGTAAATAAAGCCGGTCGTCCAGAAGCACTCATCTGAAATTCGCACCCACAAGCAACTAATTTTTCTTTTGCCGCTTCCAGATTTTCTACTCGTAAAGCCAAATGCCTATTGCGTCCCCACTTTTGCTCATCAACCCGATCCGCCGGCACTTCTGAAGCCACAATTAAATGAATTTGACAATCGCCAATTTCATACCAAATCCCCGGAAACTTTAGAACCCGCTCAACTTTTTTCAATTCCAAAATCCCGCTATAAAAATCCGCAGAGCGTTCTAAATCACTCACCAAAATAGCCGTATGGAGGTATTGAGTTACTTGCATAGTTTTCCTAGCAAAAATTGACCTTAAAAAAGCTTAACAACAAAATCTTTATTAACCCACCCTAATCAATCGGCTAATTATACCACACAGATTAGAAAACCGTTCAAATATTCCCTCTAAAAAAACAAATCTTTAACATAAAAATAACAGCCGGTGATTTCCCCTACCCAACCGCATCTATCAATCGGCCTCGTCAAAGCTCTCCTCCAAGAGAGATTTTCAGCAGCGGCTTGTGGCCCAAACAACGATTTCCCCCTCAGCGAATAAAAATTAAATCAGGGGCGATATGTGAGAATATTTATTTTATCGGGAACACTAAAAGAGTAGAAAAACCGCCAGCACACTCAGTTACAACCACAGCTACGAGTCGGTGACATCTTATTTATGTTGCCCAGCCAGAATAATTGTAATAAAACCTTACAAAAACCCAACCCCCATCAAAATATCCTCTTAGCCAATCAGAAATATTTTGCAACATTCTCAAGGGCGAAAGATCCAAACCTTGAGCTAAAGTAAAACAAAGACCAAATCCCTCTTGTCAGACTTGCCCTGGGTTGAAAAAAGCTTCTCAAAACCATTTATTACCTAGCACCCGGAGATAAAAATGAAAGAAATGCAGCCAGAATATAACTTCCATAAAGCAAATTTATTGCCCACGCAGCCCTTAATATTCGCCGAAAAAAATACAGGCTTTTATAGCAATGACTTACTGGTTAAAGACTTAAATACCACTCTTGAAACTCTCCCCTTAAAATGCCTTAAAAGCCTTATTTACCACGAAGACTCTGTTTATGATATAGTCTTAAGCTCGGATAAAAAAATCCTCTTCAGCACCGGCGCAGATAGCACCATCCAGCAGTGGGATACAGACACTTACCGCCGCCAAAACTCCCTCACCGGCCCCTCAGATGAAATTCGATGTTTAGCCATCAGTCCCGATGGAAAAACCCTAGCCAGTGGCAGCGATGATTGTCAAATAAACCTCTGGGATCTCAACACCAATACCTGCAAAAAAACCCTGGCCGGTCATACACAATGGCTTGCATCCCTCGCCTTTAGTCCAGACGGAAAAAGCCTCGCCTCCGCCAGCTACGACAGCACAATCAAAATTTGGGATGCCAAAAAAGGCAGCCTCAAACAAACCCTTGAATCACATCAAGACGCCGTTTTTTCTATTGCCTTTAGTCCAGACGGCAAAACCCTCGCCTCCGCCAGCCGCGACAACACTATCAAACTTTGGCAACTCACCACTGGCTGGCTGCCAAAATGGAAAGTTCTCCAAACCTTAGAAGCACATACCGCCTCTGTTTTTGAAATAACTTTTTCCCCAGATGGCAAATTTCTCGCCTCTGCAAGCCGCGATCATAGCGTCAAAATTTGGAACCTAGAAACCGGCCAACTTTCCACCAACCTACAAGCACATTCCGACTGGGTAAATTGCATTGCCATCAGCCCCGATGGAAAACTTCTTGCCAGTGGAAGTGCCGATAAAACCATCAAAATTTGGGATTTAAACACCGCACTCTTAAAAACCACCCTCATCGGGCATACCGGCGAAGTTTTATCCCTTACTTTTAACGATAACAAAACCCTCATTAGCGCCAGTGCTGATAAAAGCATTAACTTTTGGCAAATTGATTAATAAAAAATTAATCAACCTTTGCCCCTACTTTTTCTAATAACACCTCCTCGCACCCTTCTTTTCCATCCCCATGAATTTCAGCTATTTTTACCTTGATTCAACTGCCCAACTAAATGAATTAATTCCGGTAAAATTAACTTTTCTAGTGCCAATTTAACCGCTCCCGAAGACCCCGGAATTGAAAACACAATCTTCTGGGAATAAACCCCAGCAATTGCCCGCGAAGCCATCGCCCGCGAGCCAATTTCCTGGTAGCTCAACCAGCGAAATATCTCCCCAAATCCGGGTAAAGTTTTGTCTAACAATCCCGCAAGGGCATCATAAGTAGTATCTCGCGGTGCGATGCCGGTGCCACCATTAAAAATTAAAACATCCAGATCAGAAACACCGCTCAACTCTTCTAACTTTGCCTGAATCAAAATCGGTTCATCTTTTAAAATTGCATAAGCCGTCACTAAATGGCCGGCCTGTGTAAGCAACTGTTGAATTAACTGCCCGCTTCGATCAGTTTCAGGCGTTCGCGTGTCACTAACCGTAATTACTGCACAATTGACCTTGATTTTTTCTGTGTCTGGGTGAGGAGTTGGCATAAATTTTTAGATTAGCGCCGCAGAAATTTTCTTTATTTAAAAAAGCACAAATTAACGCCGTTTCCAACGATAATTTATTAATTTTATCCAATTTTTTTAATACTTATTATTGCCTAAACAAGCGAGAATTAAGAAAAAAATTCTTAATTCCCCTTGCGAGGAGTCCTTAGCTGGCGATGTATTTCCACCTCACGAAGACTTCGTAAAGCCTAAACCCTTTTCCTCAGCATAACGCTCCATAAACCGCATAAAACGCTCCCAAGCTTCAGGCGTTTTCATAACATAAATTGCCTCAAGGGCGGAAGCTTTGCCATTAACAAATTTTGCCTTAACTTCCCGCGTTGAAATTTCCCCTTCCTCATCAATCATATACATCCCAGTAATCTCATCGGTACTCTCTTGGGCGAGAGCTTTGGGATCTTGAAAATAAAAAGTAGCGGTGCCGTTTCTGCCATCCTTTGAACGCGTAAGACGAACATCCGGCACCACATCTTCGATGATTCCTCTGGAAAACTGTATTTGAGCCATAATTGCGCCATTAAACCTTTGATAATGCCAACCCTATCATCCCATCTTAGGGGTCAACAGCGCAAACTCAGAACCCAAACACCGGCTAACCGGCCACCACAATGTAACTTGAATTAACCGCCTCAGCTTGTCCCACCGCCACCAACGACTGATAAACCAGCGCCGCTATTTCTGCACGGGTGATATCGCGCAGCGGATTAAGGGATTCCAAATAAGGATGATTCACCACTATATTTTTCTCGGTTGCAGTTGCCACCTCATCGGTTGCATAACTGGGAATTTGAGCCCGATCACTATATACAAGCAGCGAATTTGGGTTGCCACCAACCAGCGCCAAACCATTAATCAAAGACACAATTGCCTGGACTCGTGTTAAGTTTTGATTTGGGCGAAACGTCTTGTCAGGAAAACCAGAAATAAACCCCATTTCGCTTGCTTTCTGAATTGCTGTTGCTGCCCAAAAAGAAGCCTGTACATCTGAAAAAACCGTCGCCGTTCTTTTAGCAGGAAGATTAAAAGTTTTCGCCAGCAACGCCGCATATTGAGCGCGAGTTAAATTCGTTTGGGGCTTAAATGTTCCATCAGGAAAGCCAGTAATAAAGCCTTTGGCGACCATTGCGCTAATAAATACCTCGGCCCAATGACCTCTAATATCCGTTAAGCCTGTGGGGGGGATGGGGCTAGGCGACGGACTGGGCGTGGGGCGGGGCGTGGGTGTTGGGGTGGGAATAGGTGTCGGAGTTGGCGTGGGGATAGGTGTGGGTGTTGGCGTGGGAGCCGGTGTTGGCCCAGGTGCCGGCACCACATTGGCAACTAAATCAATATCGCCTTTTATTTTGACAGGGTTAACTTGATTGCCGGCAGAAATAAGCTGTCTTGATGTCGCATTTTGTAAATCAAATTGCGTGTTATCTCGTAAGATATTTCCCCCCGGATCTTGGCTGCTGCCAAAATCGGGAATAGCGGTGCCAATGACAGTAATGCCATCTTGTGTATTCCGTTCTACAAGATTTTTTCGTAACACCGGCCTTGCTGTTCCAGAAATAACCATCCCACAGCGATTTTCTCTGATCTGGTTATCTGCAACCAAGGGCGCTGAATTTTCGCCAATCGCTAAAGCATAGCCAGTTGCCCGAAACACATTCCGCCGCACTTCTCCTTTGGCGTTTTTCACAAAAGAAATTCCGTTTCCGCCGTTTTGTGCAAATACGTTGTCGGTGACAATTGGCTGAGCAGTGCCGGTGGCATACACGCCTTCGCGTACCGAGTTGGTAAAGGTGTTGTTGACAATGGTGGGTGCAGTTGACTCTACCCAGACGCCGGTGCCACTACTGGCGCGGTTTGTTACCGTAACTCCCCGCAGTTGGGCTTGGTTATCCAGCCAAATTGTAATATTTTGCCGGCCAAAAGTCGGGCTATTGTAGGGTGCGCTTCCTTCAATGACGATGCTGCTTCCTTTGCTGGTTTCGCTTCCCAGCAGGGTAACACCGGCCGGTATAACCACAGGAAAAGCCTCCCCAGAGGCAGCGTTATAGGTGCCGGGGTTGAGTTGGATCGTCGTGCCGCTACTTGCTTGTTGCAGAGCGCGGTAAATTGTTTTAAAAGGCGCCGATTGAGTACCAGAATTAGTGTCTTTGCCGGTACTTGGGTTAACGTACACAGTAGCCATAAAGCTTTATAAGTCCTTTGTCGATTGTCATTAGTCAATTGTGAGGGCATCTTTTGTCGATTGTCATTAGTCAACTGTGAAAGTGTCCTTTGTCGATTGTCATTAGTCAAAGGAAAAAACCAATGACAATTGACCAATGACTAATGACTAATAACAATTGACCAATGACGTTATTTCAGCAAGTCAGAACCGGTACCCGGAGGAGCCACCGGCGGCGTTGGGGTTGGTGGCGGTGCCGGTTGATTAGTTGAGGGGGTTGGGGCCGGTGTTTGCGTAGTTTTAGGGCTGTATATACCGACAAGAGTATTGACGAGAATTTCTCTTTGGGCCCGGTTTAGTTTACTAATGGCGGCTATATCCCCTTCAATGGGATTCTCTCTCAAAGTGTCGTGCCCCGGATACAGGCTTTTTTCTATGCGTTCGTTCACACCCAGATAGTCGGCTAGAGTATGTTTCCAGTCTAGGCGGTAGATGGCCGGCCGGCCTTTAATGAATAAGTGATAGCGGATAAACCGGCTCGCTAGAGTGTTGGTTTTGTCGATTTGGCCGCTTTGTCGGTTCGTGTAGTTGTTTTCTGTTGGCAAATCCGGCAGCAATTTATAAACTTGTTCGGCTGCGTTTTGCAGGGGGATTCTTTGGGCAAATACCGGTGGAGTATTGTTTGTACCGCTTAGGGGCACCACTCCACCGGCCACCAAGGTCAGCATCAGGCTGGTTGCCGCTGCTATTAGTATTTTCCAATACCGTTGTTTAGCCATTCCTGAGCCTTTTCTTTTCATCTCCACAGCCTATATCATATTTATTTGTATTCGTCAATGCTCTATTTAAGTAATTTCTGGATGGGAGACAGCGTTTTGAGGGAGAAAAAGCCGTTTGATCTGAATTCAAATAACAAACGAGCGTGGATTTTTCCCTCAAACCCATGCAGTCAAGCCCTAATCTCCGATAATCTCAGGTTGAGTGAGTTCATCGGACATTTCCATAATGGCTCGCAAAACCGGCTTCATCATTGGGTCGTCTGGGTGCTCGTAATCTTCATAGCGCCGGCGTTTGGCGCGATTTGCAACTTGTACAGTGATCCGATAACGGTTAGAAGAATTACAGATCAAGTCTTCTGCTTTTCGCATTAGCTGCGTGGTGTCGATATTATTTATGCGTTTGTGCATGGGTTGGTTTCTGCTCTGGCCAGATTTAACACTGCAAATATTTTAGCTTTCTATTGTGCCATATCAAAAATCTATGATTGCAGCCGGTCGTTGCCGGTTAGTTGTTCCAGTTGCTTGTTGTTTATCCTGAAGTGGGGATTGCATTGCAGTAATTTTGTTCGCCCGTCCTTAGTCTTTTGTCAATAGTCTCTTGTGAATTGTCAATAGTCCCTAGTTTTTTGTAAATTTATAATCATTGCTTTTCCCCCTGATTAATACTCACTGACAATTCACAAGTTGCTTTTCCCCATCACAATTTAACGTCTCCAAAAATGACTTCCCAATTCTAGCGCCGTAAATATTTTATGTGGGTTTTTCGAGATATCTAATCAGAATCCCAATTAGCATAAATCTTTATAGTGGTTGGGCCAATTTATTCTCTCAAGGGTGCGGATGCTTAAAGCAGAAATGACCAATTTAGGAGCCATCCCACTCTTTGGTGCCGGCGGATCATACGCCGCCCTAAACTTTTCACCCCTGACATGACAACTAAAAACGAATCACTTTTGACAAATGACAAAATTATGATTAAACTCCAACCTTTTATCTTTGCGGCTATTGCCTTGGTAGCGACAACAACCGGTTTAACTGTTAAAGCATTTCCTCAGCCGGAGTTTCTGAAATCCGACATTTCCCGCACTGCCTATCAAGCTATTTCCCCAAAGTCTGCTTTTTTGTCTGCCGAGCAGATTGATTATTTTTTAGAAGTCGCAATGGGTTCAGAATTTCCAGCCTCTAATGGTGTGGTTAGAAAATGGCAGGGAGAAATTAGAATTCAGGTACAAGGAACGCCAACGCTTGAGGATATGAATACAGTTCGTAGCGTAATCAAGGAAATTAATTTTTTAGCTGAGGGGAGTATTTATTTGCGTGTTGATGAGCATAATCCTAATATGAAAATTTATTTTGTTCCCGAAGAGGAATTTGCGGAATATGAGTCAAATTACCAGCCGGTTAATTATGGTTTTTTTTGGACATACTGGAATAACAACCAAGTCATCACCAGGGGAAATATTTTGATTAGCACAGAAGATGTGACGCAAAAAGAACGCTCTCATCTGATCCGAGAAGAGTTAACTCAATCTTTGGGCTTGATGAGAGATTCTTCTCGCTATGAAAACAGTATTTTTTATCAAGGTTGGACGGATGTTAATGAGTATTCTCAAATCGATAAAGTTTTGATTCAAACACTTTACCGGCCTCAAATTCAACCAGGGATGAGTAGGGAGCAAGTGCGACAAGTTTTAATGGGTTTGCTTCCTGCACAAAATCCTCAACAACGTCTGACTTATCCAGGTATGAAATAAACGACAGTTCCCGATTTTGCGAGAATACAAAACCGGGAAAAGTTATCAGCACAATTTCTTTCGGGGCTTAGAGTTATCAGATTTGATAAAATTAGCGAATCCAACGCGAGGAAACCCAAGCACCGTTGCTAAGTTGAGCCCAACTACCACTATACCGGCCCGTCAAAGAGATGCGGCTTCCGTTGGCCAAACTGCCAATGATAGAACCGCCTGGGCCATTTCGCATCAACAAGGCACTGCCGTTGGTGGCGACACGATTGCCACCGCCACCGCCACCACCGCCGCTGCTACCACTACTTGCAACCCAGTTGCCGGCAATCCAGCCGCCATTAGAAAGCTGAATCCAGCCATTAGAGACGCGCCCGGTGGTGGAAACTGTTGTGCCATTGGATAAGCCGCCAATCACACCATAGCCGGTGCCGGGGCCGGAACGAATGCGGAGTGCGCTGCCATTGGTGGAGACTTTGACGGGACGACTGCCACCGCCACCGCCACCACCGCCGTGATGGGAACTGCCGCCACCGCCACCGCAGCTAGCGGCTTGGGCTTGTTCGGGGGCTGTTGTGAAAACCATTAGTGAGAGAATCATGCCTGCAAGACCGATCCAAGCTGAACTGGGAAGTTTTAATTTAATCTCATCAAGTGAGCGCAGTTGTGGCGGGTTAGGGTCTTCGTAGGCCACCGTCAAGTGAACGAGCGCTAGGGTTTCCATGACTTTCTCCTTTGCCTCAGATTGGTTTGGTTAAACTGTGTTGTAGATGCTTACCAACAATCAAAAAATCGCTTATGTGTTTTTTCACACATATACAAAAATACTCAAGCTTGTATCTTTTATAGATATCCGTAATTTTTCGGAAGCTCGGTAAAACTATTATTACCTCTCGAAAAGCTGCTGAAAAGAGAAACAACGTAAAGTTTAATGGCGAAAATCCCGTGCGAGCGCACTGGTTGAGGTGGAAAGCAGTTTATAGCGCCTTCTGGATGTTAAAGCAACCTAGAAATTGTGTTGAATTCCGTATTGATTCGGGCTGAAATGGGCCTTGCCTATTTGCTGTTTATGTATATTATTGTATTTTAATTAAGAATTGAAACAAAAAAAGCTGCGATCTTGACTAAGAATAAGGCTCTTTAAACGTTTTTGAAATGGGGGTCATAGATGCAAACACTGGTAAATTCTGTTTCTAAATCGTTACCAAAAGCGAAAAGCCAACCGCTGAAGGTGATCGCGTTGGGAGATAGTCTGGTTTATGGCTATGGAGATCCAGAGGGAGGCGGTTGGGTAGAACGGTTGCGTCGCTGCTGGATGTATTCTGGAGATACGGGTCATGTTTTATACAATTTGGGGGTGCGGGGAGATCGGGTGCGTCAAGTAGCGAACAGGCTTGAAATCGAGTTCCGCCATCGGGGAGAGTTGCGTAATCGGGTACCCGATGTGCTGATTTTGTCAGTGGGGGTAAATGATTCGGCTCGGATTGGCCGGCCCGATGGACGAAATTATACAGAGTTAGATATTTTTCAAAAGGATATAGCAGTTTTGCTGGATTTAGCACAAAGCTTGTGTCCGGTAATTTTTGTGGGGATGGTGCCGGTGGATGAACTGCAAATGCCGTTTTTAGATACTTTTTACTATAATCTCGCCGATCAGTTCCGCTATAAAGAAACGACAAAACAAGCTTGTTTAAGCCGGCAGATCCCTTATTTGGATATTTTTGATTTATGGATGGAACGGGGAGAGGATTGGAGGCGGTCGCGTTTGTGCGATGATGGGTTACATCCAAATGTGGCCGGTTATAAATCTTTATTGCAAGATGTATTTAGTTGGGAGCCGATTGCCAGTTTGGCAAAAGTCTCCGATACAACTAGACCGGCTCTTGGATAATCATCACTGGTAGGGATTTTTCCAATTTAAAAGCCTTAAATTATTAAATAGAAAATCCCCCGAAATCTCCCTTCTAAAATCTAAAATCTAAAATCCACATGATAGAAGTTGAAGGTCTAAGCAAACTCTACGGAACAACTCGCGCCATTGAAGACGTAAGTTTTACTGTTGAGAAAGGCGAAATCTTAGGATTTTTGGGGCCGAATGGTGCCGGGAAAACCACTACAATGCGAATATTAACCGGCTACCTTCCAGCCACTAACGGAACGGCTCGGATAGCAGGTTATGAAGTTCACGAAAATTCAATGGCAGTTCGCTCCAGAATTGGGTATTTGCCAGAAACGCCGCCGTTATATCCAGAAATGACGGTTAGCTCATTTTTGTATTTTGTGGCCAGTTTAAAAGGAGTGCCGGCTGGCGACAGAAAAGAACGAGTAGAAATTGCCTTGAAGCGCTGTAATTTACAAGAGAAAAGAAATGTTTTAATTCGCAAACTTTCTAAGGGTTTTAAACAGCGCGTGGGAATTGCTCAAGCAATTGTACATGACCCGCCGGTGATAGTTTTGGATGAGCCAACAGTGGGGTTAGATCCGCGTCAAATTATCGATGTGCGGAATTTAATTAAAAGTCTGGCTGGGGAACATACGATTATTTTGTCTACCCATATTTTGCCGGAAGTCAGCATGACTTGCAGCCGTGTTGCTATTATTAATAAGGGTCGGGTGGTGGCAACAGATACCCCAGAAGGATTGATGGCACAATTGAGTGCCGGGTCGGGTTATGAATTGGAGATAAATTTAACAGAGAAAGAAGATTTAGAGGCAATGGTTATTCCGAGTTTAAAAGCTTTGCCGGGAGTGAGTTTTGTTGAAGCCGTTTATGCGAATTTACCCGAAAATCGCCAGAAATTGCGAATAATTTCTGAGCAAAATAGAGAACCCGCCCCGGAAATTGTGGCTGCGTTGGTTAGTGCCGGTGTTGGATTGTATGAAATGCGGCGCACCAAAGCAAGTTTAGAAGATGTGTTTTTGGAAGTTACAACGGAGGAAAAAAGCGAAAATCTGGTGGGGAATGGTGTTGAAGATAAGAAGGTTATAGAAGATGCTCCACCGGATCTAATTTCTGAAGATAAAAAGGTAGTCACCGATGATGATGTAGAATCAGACCTTTGGGCATAAGAAAGTCAAAAGATAACAATTTTGACTTTTGAGTTTAGGAGAAATCAATTAAATGAAAGTGATCATGGGTAATTTAATTGCAATTTATCGGAAGGAATTGCTGGGTTATTTTGTTTCGCCTTTAGCCTATGCAATAGCGGGTATTTTTTGGCTAATTGCTGGGTTCTTTTTTGTGGCCTTGTTGTTGGGGCCAGATGGGATTATTTCTCAAGCCGCGATGTTAGATGTGCAGAAACAACAAATGGGAATTACGGGACAACCACTGGATGT
Organism: Ancylothrix sp. D3o; assembly: GCF_025370775.1. NCBI lineage: Bacteria > Bacillati > Cyanobacteriota > Cyanophyceae > Oscillatoriales > Microcoleaceae > Ancylothrix > Ancylothrix sp. D3o. The sequence goes on from NZ_JAMXEX010000026.1 coordinate 32,895, forward strand.
TGCTTATGAATTTTTACAGGCTTTTTTGCGGGTAATGGGTTCAATGTCTTTGTTTATTTTGCCTATTCTTTCCATGGGGTTATATGCGGAAGAACGCAAGCGGGGCACTTTAGAGTTGTTGGCAACTTCGCCGGTGACAAATTGGGCTGTTGCGATTGGTAAGTTGTTGGGTGTTGTAACTTTTTTTGCGACACTTTTACTGCCTATAGCGGTTTGTGAAATCATTGCCTTAAGCGCGGCAAAACCGGCTTTTCCAATATCTTTGGTGTTGGTTGCTCATGGGGGTTTGTTGTTGTTGGCGGCTAGTGTTTTATCGTTGGGAATGTTTGTTTCTTCGTTGACAGATAGCACAATTTTGTCGGCAATTTTGACGTTTGCTGTGGTGTTGTTTTTGTGGGTGATTGATGTGGCGGCAAATGCCGTAGGTGGGCCGGTGGGGGCAGCTTTAGGCCATTTATCTTTGTTAAAGCATTACTTTAATTTGCTCGGCGGAGTTGTGGATACGAGCAGTTTAGTAATGTTTGCCAGCTATATAACGTTGGGGATTTTTTTAACGGCTCAATCTATCGAAGCTTTGCGCTTCCAGCGGTCTTAGTTTTGGAAAAATAAATTTCAGATAAGGAAGGGCAAAAAGTTATGACAATGGCAACAAAAAATAAATATTGGAAATATGCGTTTTGGGCCGGCCCTGTGTTAATTTTAATGGGGCTAACGGCGGGTGTGGTTTCGGGTTCTTGGGTGCCGGTGCCGGTTGGTTTAGTGGTTGCTGGGATTGTGAGTTTGGGTGTGTGGTTTGTATTGCAAATGAATGATGGTGATTCTTTATGGGGTCAAAGATCGACGGTTGCAGGGACGAATGCTTTGGCTGCAACACTATCGGTTTTGCTGATTTTAGGTTTGCTTAATTTTATGGCGGTTCGCTATCCGGTGCGGGTAGATTTGACGGAAAATCAGCAGTACACTTTAGCGGCACAATCTCGGCAGTTAGTGAGAAGTTTAAAGCAGCCGGTGAAGGTGTGGATTTTTGACCGGGGGCCGGTGCCTCCTGATAAAGAATTGCTGGAAAATTATCGTCGAGAAAATAGCGGTAATTTTAGTTTTGAGTATGTAGATCCGCAAGCGTCGCCGACGTTGGCACAGCAATATGGTGTGACACAGTTTGGGGAAGTGCATTTGCAATCAGGAGAGCGGAAGCAGTTTTTGATGAATGTGGATCAGCAAAGCCGGTTAACAGAATCAAGACTAACGAATGGAATTGCACAAATTACGAGCACTGGCACGAAAAAGGTTTATTTTTTACAAGGTCATGGGGAGCATTCTTTGAGTGCCGGTCAGGGTGCAATTTCGGAAGCGGTGAAAAATTTACAAAACAAAAATATTAGCAGTGAGCCGCTTTATTTAGCTGAGAAAGGACAAGTGCCGGAGGATGCGGAGGCTGTTATAATTGCCGGCCCGGATAAAGCGTTATTTGAGGGAGAAATTAAGGCGTTAGAGGATTATTTGAACCGGGGCGGGAGTTTGATGGTGATGGTTGATCCGCAGGTTGATCCAAAGTTAGGTAGTTTGCTGGAAGATTGGGGGGTGAAATTGGATAATCGGTTAGTGATTGATGCGTCTGGGATTGGTCAGCGGATTGGTTTTGGGCCGGCGGAACCGTTAATTACAACCTATGGGGAACATCCAATTACGAAAGATTTTCAGGGTGATTATTCGGTGTTTCGTGGGGCCCGTCCTTTAGAAATTCGTGCGATTGAAGGAATAGAACAAACACCTATTTTAGTAACAAATGAGCGCAGTTGGGCAGAAAGTAATCCTCAGAAACAACCTTTAACTTTTAATGAGGATAGTGATAAGAAAGGGCCTTTGGTTTTGGGTATCGCGCTAACTCGTAAGGCTGGGTTTGAAATAGAGCCGGCTGCGAAATCTTCCCCGGCACCGACGGAAAAGCCATCTGCTAATCCAACGCCATCACCAAGTCCAAAAGCAATAGAATCACCTGCGGCTAATCAAAAGCCAGAGGTATCTTCTGGGGAGTCACGTTTGGTGGTGATTGGAAATTCAAATTTTACCAGCGATGGGGCGTTTGAGCAGGGTTTAAATGGTGATATTTTTCTAAATTCTGTTGGATGGTTGAGCAATCAAGAGGCCCAGTTGCTATCAATTCGTCCGAAGGAAGTAACGAATCGGCGGATTAATTTAACGGCCCAGCAAGGGTTAATTTTAGGGTGGATGGCTGTGGCTATTTTGCCGTTGATTGGCTTACTTTCGGCTGGGCTTTTGTGGTGGAGCCGCCGGTGATTGTGTTGAATTTTAAATTTAAAGGAGGTTGGGTTTAACAACCAAACCTCCCAAACCTTAAAAACCAAAGCTATTGAGTTATGAAGATACAGAAAACTACGTTGATTTTGATGGTTTCTGCGGTGCTATTGGGTAGTTTTGTTTATTTCTATGAAGTGCAAGGATCTCCCAAGAGAGAGCAGGTGAAGGCAGAACAGCAGCAACTTTTTAAGTTTAAGGAAAGTGATGTGCAAGCTGTGACGTTAACCACGCAGAAACAAACGTTGAAATTTGACCGGCAAGGTGAAAAAGAGCCGGTATGGATGTTGCAGGTGATGCAACCTGTTTCTTCAACTTGTGAGGCACCGGCACCGAAAGAAACTGATAAGAAATCGGCGGTTTGTGAAGCGCCTTCTGCTGCTAAAGTGTTGACGACTTCTCCGGCAGCGGTGGCGAATAATGATAAAATCCCGGCTTCGGATGCGTCGGTAGCGTATTTGTTGAATTTAGTTGCCTCGGCCAAGTTTGACCGCAAAATTACAATGAGTGAACCGCAAAAACAGCGGCAAGAATACGGGTTAGATGCGCCTTTGGCGACGGTGGAAGTGAGGTTAAAAAATCAGCAAAGTCACCGTTTAGTTTTGGGAAAGCCTGATTTTAATAAGAGTTTTTTGTATGCTCAAGTTGATCCCCCTGCGAATGTGTCGAAAGCGTTAGATGTGGTGTTGGTGCCGGCGGATTTTCAGAATGCGGTGGATAGGCCGGTTTCTGAGTGGAAAAAGGAAGAAGCTAAGCCAAAATCGGAGGAGAAGTCAGAGGAAAGTAAGCCGCTTGGGAAGGAGAAAGAATCAACAATTCCGGCAAAAGATAAGCAAGGTAATAAGGAGAAAACGCCTACACCCTAAAACAAAATGGTTGAAAGGCCGGTGGGATGCCGGCCCTACACTTTCAGTTAAAATAAATGCTTGGTTTGTATTCGCGCAAATGTTGCCGGTTTAAAGATAACTGCTACCAGCATAAAATGTGGGGGAAACAATTAACTCAATTCTTTTCTCCCTCAGCGGCTTTAGTTAAAGCTAGAAAAATTAATTTTTTTATTTAAAAAAGCTGTTGAAAAGTATTTTGCTATTTCTTCAAAGCTTGCAAAGCTTGCCAACCTAAGAATAAAAATCCCAGAGTACCAAAGAGGGTTAACCCAAGAGGAAACAACTCGGCTGTATTAAATTCACTCATAGCACACCTTTAGTAACACTACTATGATTCATTGTAAGCTAAGTTGCGTGGGAGAGACGAGGATTAAATAGAAAGGAATGGGGTTATGGAGGGAAGAAATCAGCACTTTAAATTGTCAAAAAACAAGCCCCTACTCTGATGATGAGAGAGTAGGGGTTTGTGTTTGTTAAAAGAGCCCAGGCACCGAGCTATTGTTCCAGACGGCTACCCGTCAAGTATCTTGGCC
>NZ_JAMXEX010000027.1 GCF_025370775.1 Ancylothrix sp. D3o
TGCAAGATGCCGGCGAGAGTGTAGTTATTGGTTGCTGCATTACGGCCCTATCCCGCAACCGAAAAATAGGGCCGGTGTCGGTTGTTAGTTTTTGCGAGTTGGCGGGCCCAGTCGGGAAGGAAGCTCTCTAATGCTCTCCCAGTCCAAAGCTGAGCAAAGCTTTATAAATTGCTCCCACTCTAGCCGCTCCGTTGAATACCTCCCCTGCTCAATATTGCTGATTGTCTGAATAGATATCCCGCAGCGCTCCGAAAGCTGTCTTTGAGTTATTCCAAGTTCTTCCCTTCGTTGAGCAAGCACTGATTTGTTTTCTTCTGGTTCGATGGTCTTCTTCATATTAACAGATTAGATAAGCAGTTTATATAAAGCCCTTGACAATATCGCAACGACTAATATAAACTGTTTATAGTTGGTAGATACAACAAAGGGCAGCCGCCGCGCTGCTGCAATCAGGGTGCAGAGTTTAGCGACCGCCCCTCCTTATTATCTGCGTGTATCTACTGGTGTGATTACTTTTCACCGGCAACCGCCCCTACCTCCCCCGCCAACCTGCGGGCTCCCTCTACTAAATCTGGTATGTGGGCCGGTGACACCCCCACAACTGGGGTACTCAATAGCGAGGATTGAGTTTTTACCGCCTGACTTGTCTGTGACTTGTCTCTGACTTGTCTGTGACTTCCACCGGCACCGCCTTATTTTAAGGATTGCCGTTTTCGTGAAATAAGACCCATCAACTTAGGAGGTTAATGCTTATGGCTTAAAACTCGTTGCCCGTACAAATCCGATTGACTTTTAACAATGTTTCCACCGGCACCGCACACCCTCGTGCATCTGCTTTTGTGCCGGGTTCCTTCTCAATAAACCACTAGAGGATGCCATGCCAAGACGTAAACAAACAACCGAAACAGCGCCCACACTGTTTAACACCACCGCCTACCAAACCAGACAATTTAGTAGTTATGACTGGGAAGACTGCGAACCGGGTGACGAGCCTGTGGTCTATGTGGCGCCGGTGAAAAAACCAGAGCCGGTAGAAGAAAACCCCCGTGCTGAAAAAGCCGAAAAATGCCGGCAAGAGTTCATCAATTACCTAAAGCACCAAAAGCTACCAATTAAGGAAATTTACAACATCACCCTCACAAAGAACGGGGTGCCGGTGATTTCATACCTCACCCTTACTGGAAAAAAAGCATCAACATTCCTACCCAAGAAAATCTTAAGTGATGCAATTTTTGGGATGTGCAACGCTTTGACTTTTGTTACCACCAACGACTTAAGCGAGCCAATTGTAAGCAATATTCGGGAAGTCTCTGGAGATAAAACAAAAGGGTTTTGTTGGACAGCCGGTGATGCCAAAGAATACAAAGACGCAATATATGGTTCATTTACTGACTTATGCACAAAATCAAACTTGATTGATTTCTTCAATAGTTGTTGGCTCAATTTAGATGCCGTTCTTTATCTCCGACAATCATTGATACCACCGGCACCAAAACCACCGGCACCAGCACCGGCACCAAAACCAGCTGCAACATCAAAACGCTCGAAACACTATGAACAACTCACTCTTTTTGCAATGTAACAGCCATGCAAATCAAAACAATCACAGTCAAACAAACAATCCAGCTTAAACAATTCTGTCCCCTTACTCTTGAAATGACCGCAGAAATAGACGAGAGAGACAACCCCATACTTTGCGCTCTTGACTTGAGAAAAACAGTAGACAAGCTGGTAAATACGAAACTTGCGGAACCTTCAAATACAGAGGAGAACCCTTTCTAATGAATGACAACGAAAAAATCATCAAGTGCAAGGAAATAATAAAAAAAATACTTGCACAAACCCCTGACAATCAGATTCCCGTTTTTTCTATACCATCCGACTTGGTAAGCTGCTTTAGTATAGCCGCTCAAGAAATGATGGAAGAGTTCAAAACTCGTCAAGCAATACCGCTAATCATTGTTGAGGACGATTCGGCAAGGGGTGCTACTCAACTGTTTTTCACCTTAACTTTGTTAGCCGAAACAGTGGGAAAAATGACCCGTTCCGAACCTAAAAAGATTATCAAAAGGTTTGCTAAATCCGCTGAGGAAATGCTTTCTAGCATGACAACCTCAGAGGTTATTGACTATTGCGAAAAGTATGATTTACCGATTGGGAGGGACTTACAGTGAATGACGCGGAAAAAATAAATTATTGTAAGGGAATCATCAGAGAAACCCTTGCAACACAACGAGACAATAAAGCACCGGCTTTTGTTACAGAACCGGCATTATTGGAATCTTTCCTTACTGCGGTAGAGGAAATGTCCGATGAGATTCTCTCTCAAAAGTGCATTCCCTTGGTATTTCTTGATAACAACAGGACACCAACAACTGAACTTATAAACGGCGCAACAACAGCCTACTTAGTGGCGACACTTTTAACCGAAATATTGGCAAAAGTTTCTCACAAAGACCCTAAAGAAATCCTCTCGCAATGTGTTAAAAGCGCTGAAATAATGCGTAACACGATGTCGAAAGAGCAATTGATGGAACACCTTAGAAAATACGAGTTAATGACATGAAAACAGATTGCATTGATGATTTTTTATATAACTTTTCTCGTCATCAGCGAGAGGATGCTTCTCTTTTTGATGAAGTAGAGGATTTGGTTGCAGATTTGTACCAGGTTTGTACCGATACTAATCGTGATTACTGGCAATCTTTTGCTGGTTTTATGTTGAACTGCATACGAGATGAAAGCCCACATTTAGAAACATTCGAGTATTATGACTCCGAAATCAAAGACGGGCTTATGGCTCACGTTAAAGTAGGCGTGCTATTGTCACGCGTGGCCCGCAAATGTCTCTATAAACTAGCCGGCATTAAAAGCTTCAAAGAGTATTGCACCAAACACCTAAACAAAACCTCAACCTATTGCGTGAGGTTGATTAAAGCAGCGAAAACCACGTTAGAACTTATCATGGCCGGCTTTGACCGGCTCCCCACCAACGAGGCACAATGCCGGCCCCTAACCAACCTCACAGAAAATGAACTCACGACCAAATGGCAAGAGGTTCTTGACCGTGCCGACAAATCAAACAATCGCAACACTAAAGGTGTGATCACAGCCACCATGATTAATGAGGTAGTTAACGGTGAACCAGAGCCGGTTGACAAAAAATCTGTCAAAATCTCAGCCCGTAGTGTTGAACGTTTGGAGCAATTAGCCAAAAAACTCGGTAAGCCGGTGAGCGAGTTAATTGAAGAGGCAATCAGCAATTTGGAGTTTCGTTATGAATCTGAGGATAATCCCGATGAGGAAATGGTGGATTGTCCCCAGTGTGGCGGAACTGGTGAAGGAGAGGATGACGACTGCCAGCTTTGTGAGGGTGAGGGTTTAGTCAGCAAAAAGGATGCCAATTGGTACGCGGACTTTGTTAACCTCCAAAACGAGCAACCCCACACAGTAACCGAGCAGTTTAATAAAACTACCGGCCCGATAATTCCCGCAACTTAACAGGGAAAAAACAATGGTATCTGAAGAACAGGAAATGGTTTTTGACATCATAATCACCCTCAAACTACAACTATTAAAAGAGGCCAAAAAACTAGGGGAAAAATATCTGCCAGTATTTCACTGTCCGCAAGAACACGCAGAGGCTTTTTGTGAGTATTTGCTACTGCCAAAAAACCGGAATATTTTCCGAGAAAACAAGATTTTTCCAATTATCCAAACCGTTGAGTCTCAACACGAGAAACAGGAGTCAATTAAGGATGCTTTTTTGATTGCTTTATTACTAACATCCCTGATTATTAAAGAAAATCCTCACCTCTCCCCCGCCTTCTTAAAATCGTTACTTTTGGAAGCTAACGAGATGTCAAACCGATACACAGGTAAAGAACTGGCGTCTTTTATCGAAAGATACATAGGGTTTCTTGCCGAAGATTTGGAGGGTAAAATAAATCGGGCTGATTTTAATTAAGTTTCACGAAAACAATAGCTATTAATTAACCCGCCTGATGAGCCGGCCTTGGATTCGGGCCGGTGAAACAGTACCCTCAAACTGTCGCGGGATGAGTCCAAATCATTCTGCAAAAATTCAAGAAAAGAACCGGCACTTAACCACAAAGCAAGCTGTAAAGGCGTTCTTTTTCTTTGTAGGCTAGTTCTTTTCAAGAGTTTTCAAAAAACACAAAAACGGCACTTAAGACTAAATCAGGCTCACCGGCCTTTGGGTGATTTGTAGGCTGTTTTTGTTTCAACTGTTCACCTTAACACCCGCCAAACATGACTAAGATTTTTATCGGCCTTGACGTTTGCAAGGCTTCGGTTGTTGCGTGTAAACTTCACAGCGATAACCTCAAAACTGAACCTCGACAATTATTTTATGAGTTAGAATTTCCTGAGTTTAAAGCCAATCCAGAAGGATTAAGCGGGCTTTTAGATTTCATCGGAGATGGGGATATAGTCGTTAGTTTAGAGCCAACTGGCATGAATTATGCCCGCGTTTGGATTGAGCAGTTAGGAAAGCGCTATGAAGTCAGAATGATTAATCATAAAGACTTGAAATCTCATCGTAAAATGCTTCGCTTTGAAGATAAAAACGATGATACAGACGCTTTCTGCTTGGCTCATTATTGCAGTTTCTACGACAACCATAAATACAGGTTTGTCGGGTTTCGTGATGGAATTATCGCCGTTCTAAAGGGCATGATAAACCGGCTCGAACATTTGAACCGAGTACAATCGCCAATTGTTAACCGGCTACGTCAAGATTTAGCATGGCAATTTCCAGAAGTTGCCTTAAAACAAGTGCGACGTTCTGACAGTAAAAAGGAAAATGCAGATTTAAGCCCGCCGCTTTGGGCTTGGATTGCAGAGGAAAAAATAGTACCGCGATACGACCGGCTTTACGAAAAAACTATTGGTGCCGGTTTAACCGAATCATCCCGACGGGACGCGTCGCGCCTCTGTGACCTAGAGCGAGAGATGGCTGCAATCGAAAAAGAGATGGCTTACATCTACAGAACAGACCCGCGCTTTAAACCTTACTCAAAGGTGCTCGACAGTTTCGCGTTCCCCAAAAAGACTCAGCCTATTATTTTGTCGGTTGCCTTCCCAATTGAAAATTTTTTGAAAGATGGTAAGCCCGAAGTTGTCGAGCGTAAAGGCCGGCGCTCTGGGAAGAAAACTAAAAAGCACCTCTCACTGAGGAGATTTCAAAAAGCGATGGGAGAATCACCCAGTGAGAAAGCTTCTGGAGATAAAGAAGAACGTAGCATCATTCATGGTAGCAGCCTTTGCCGAAAGGCTTTTTGGCAGTGGATTTATGTAAGAGTTGAGCCGGTTAGAAGTCGCCCACAGGGTAGCCGGTTGATTAGGACAACAGATTTAGACGGCAATCCTGTCATCAAGCCAATCTGCCAACATTTAGGGGAAATTTACGACTTTAAAAAATCAAACGGCCTGCCAATTGGATTGATTCGTTCAAATCTTGCGAGTATTGCGTGCCGGCATTTATTCAGAGCGCTGGTTTCGGAAGTCTGCGGGATACAGGAAGGGTAAAAAGTTAACGGGCTAATCACGGCCCGTCTTTTAAGATCGGGATAAAGTGACTAGACTAAACAATATAATAAGGCTTATATTTTAAACTTTTGTGCACCTGCCAGATGAGCATCTTTTTTTTGGGGTTGGTTAGCTTTGTGGCTTGGTCAATCAGTGCCGTCGCCGGCGGTGGCAGCCCGATTGTTTTAATTCCGCTGACGAGTTTTCTGTTGGGGACGCAATCGGTAGCGCCAACCATTACCATCGGAATGCTCATCGGCAACTGTCAAAGGATTTTAATGTTTTGGAAATATATCAACTGGCCGGTCAGTCTGTGGTATTTTCCTGGGGCATTGGTAGGAGCAGTTTTAGGTGCGTATAGTTTGAGTATTCTCGATCTCAAATGGCTGCAACTGGTGATCGGAATTTTTTTAATTGTTACAGTTTTTAGCTTTTGGGTGAGTAAAAAAGAACGGACTTTTGAAGTGAAGGCGTGGCAATTTTTACCCGTAGGCTTTTTGTATGCCTTTATTTCCGGGTTGATTGGCAGCAGCGGACCGGTGATGAACCCGCTTTATCTCAACTATGGTTTGCTCAAAGAAGAAATGATTGCCACAAAATCAACTCATGTTGTCGTTGTTCACATCGCCAAACTTATCGCCTACGGTACTTTAGGTGTTTTATCCCCAGATGCTTTAGGCTACGGTTTGGTGATTGGTTTAGCGGCTTTTCCGGCCAATTTGTTAGGTAAATTTGTCCTTCATAAAATTAGTGAACACCAGTTTCGGCAAACTGTCTTGGCGATGATGGCCCTTGCTGGCGTTTTAATGGTGTGGTCGCAGCGAGAATTATTAACTTTTTGGTAAAACCGAAAAACAAAGGTCGGGTGATCTCCATCACCTTATCCGTCACAAATAATCACTCACCGGCTTGTCTGCCATCACGAAAGATGGTCACAATCAGGTTTATGATCTAATTACCGAGTTTATGCCTATTTCTCAGGGTTTGGCATGGCCGGTCTGAGAAGTTAGCAGTGTGCATCTGTCGTCCCATCAAAAAAATCAATACACTTTTCGTTAAAGTGTATTAAAAATTGTTGCCCCCCGTTGGGAGGGGTAAACTCAATCGGCTTCTCAACTTTCAATCACGCTTGAGGATTTGTGTTTTACCAGACTTGTGCTGCGACCGGCAAGCCAAGATGAACTATATTCAATAATTTTGCCGGTTCACACAAAGCATTTGCAGGGGGAATCTATCCATGCCAAGACCTCTGGAATATACGACTCTCCAGATAAATACAGCCGTACAAATTGAAGAGCGCAGAAAAACCATATCTAAAGCCCAAGAAAAAATCTTTCGCTTTTGGCTGGATATTGTCCATAAAGACGATCCAGAAGATGTTTTGTTGGAATTTAATAAATTATTTTTTCACCACGTCACCACCCGCAACCCTGAGATTATTCAGGCTTTGTATGAAATTATTATTGCTGAGAACGAAGAAGAATTTTTTAATACTTTAAAGCGGTCTTGCTATATTTTAGTCAATAACTGGGCTGGGGAAAGAAAACAGCAAGCCATTCAAAAATTAGTGCAAGAAGTCTTGGTTGATCCTGCCGGTGAAACTTACACATCCTCCATGACTTTAAACCGGCTTAGAGAATGGATGCTGAACTTTTCTAAAAGTCAAGATTATGAAGAATTAAAACTTTTTATTGCTCGTTATGAAACCACCAACGAAGAAACGCACTGGAGTGAACGCTATACTTCTTATTTATTAGTTCAACAATACACGAATTTAAAAAACTCTCCCGAACACCGCGAAGCCGCAAAAATTCGCGCCCAGCAAATTAAAGAAAGGTTTAAATTTGATTTGGCAATGTACACAGCTAGGTGTAACGGGCGGGCTTATAGTAAACCTCTTAACTTAGCTTCTTCAGAAGAAACAGACACTCCCAAAAATCCCTCCAGTTTAGGGGATGAAGTTTTGCAGCTTATTAAACTGATTGTCGCCAAAAGAGGACAGTTTAGTTATAGCAGCTTGGCTAATATTTTTATCCAGCAAACACAAGACTTGAGATATGAAGATTTTAAGCAAAGCTTACAGAAATATTTAATTTATTCAGTCGATACAAAAGAGTGTGTTGAAGCGCTGAAAATTAAATTATCGAAAAAATTGAAGCCTCTCTATCAAGATTATAACGACCAACCTCTTACAGACGCTTTAATACTGAGAACTTGTAAGCGTGTGGTGGAGTTTTTAACAACAGAAAGGCAAAATAGTCCTTCATCGTTGTTTGTCTTGCTGCTGTCGCAAGGACACCCCTTAACTTTAGTAATTATTTTACTAAAACTAACGATGATTTGTAAGGCAGTGCGGCCTCATTTAGAAGCTAGTCTGGCGGCGTTGATTCAGTATTATATGGATTATCCAGAATCAGAGTGTCAGTGGGTGATCAATTTTCTGGAAATCTTAAAAATCACCTTTGTCATTTATGATGATAACGTCCGCTATAATTTATTAAAAACCGAAGATAACAAGCCGTTAGACTTAGATAGTTATCGGATTTTTTCACAACAAACAAGCCGAGTAAAAGAAGAAAAATCAACAGACGATTACAGCGAAGATATCGCCATCGCTGAAGATTCGTATGTCCCCGACTCTCAACCGACATCAGGATTATTGTACACCGGCATAACTGCTGAGGATACAACAGTGGGAGAACTCGGCACCACCGACAGCCAGGAATTAACCCCTGAAGAACTAGAAATGATGGACAGAATAGAGGCTGAATCAGAAATTGCCAATCCCTTTGGAGATATTGATTTTCAGCTATCCAATTTTGATAATTTTAAAGCCCAGCCTAACAAAATTAAAGCAAAATAATTGCCAATGCCCAGCCCAAACTTTCAGCTAAAACACTAATCAGCCGGTAAAAAGCCACCGCGCTTAAAATTGTCCCGCTGCCCAAAATCCCACTTAATAATACCACCGCCGTAGCCTCAAAAATTCCAATGCCTCCCGGCGCCCCCGGCACCACTAAACCCAACAACCAAGCCAAACTAAAACCCGCCAAAAGCACCGGCACTTTAGCAATATCCAAACCCGGAAAAATTGCCCAAACCGCCAAAACAAAACCCAACCCCCGCAACAACACAAAACCCCCTTCTCCCAACAACAACCCCAGCGGATAATGCTTTACCTCAAAAACCCCCACATCTCCGTTATTTGTTCCTAAAGCCTTTTTCTTTAACCGCCCTAAAAACTTGATTAAATTATTTAAAAAAATCGGGTGAAGGGCGGCCAAAATTCCCCCAGCCACCAAACCCAAAAAAACTTTCCCCAAACCCCAAAAAGACAGCAGAGAAACCTCTCCCAAAATTAAGCCGGTAAAGCCAACTAAAAAAGCCGCCGCCGCCATCAAAACCGGCTCAATTAATACACTCAAAACCGCCACACCCCCCGAAACTCCCGCCTCCCGTACCGCCACAATTCGCCCATAAAAATGCCAAATATTCCCCGGCAAATACTTAGCAATATTTGTTTTTAAATAAACACTCATTCCCCAACCCACCGGCACCGGCTGCTGAAAAGAATGCAAAATTCTTACCCAAACCCAAGCAGACCATAAATGCGCGATAACCGTCACCGCCAACCCCACCACCAAGCCTACCCACCCCATCTCAGTAATACGAACTTGGGCTACTTCTTGCCAATTATCCTTAACCGCCTTTGCCAAAAAAAATAACGTCACCCCTAAAATAACCCACCGCAAATAAGGCTTTATTCGGGAAAAGGGCCATTGAATTGTCGATAACAATTGACGCAAATTTACCTCTTTATGCTAAAAAATTAACAGGAGCTTTTTCTAACAAAGGGCTGATTTATCAAAATTATATCTGCGTAACAGAACTTATTGACAAACCAGTCCCTACAGAAATTAGAATATCAGGAAACCTACCTTTAGATAGATGTTAAATATCAGCACTTTATTTGACGAACAATTTTACCTCAACGCCAACCCAGACGTTATTAATGCTGTCGCCACCGGCATCTTTAGCACAGCCTTTGATCATTTTGTTACACGCGGACAATTTGAAGGACGCAACCCCAGCGCTTTTTTTGACACCAGTTTTTCCCGCCGAAAAAACCCCGATGTTGCGGCGGCGGTAAAAGACGAAATCACCGGCCTCTGTTATTGCCTTTAATTTCTCTCTACTCTCCCGATAATCTCGGTGTCAGGCCGGGGTCTAATTTAGGCTTTTTAACCGATACTGGCTATATTGGGGGCGACCGTTCCATAGACATTACCCGCAACTACACAGGCGCGTTTTTTGACCAATTTTTGAAAAATATTCCTTCGAGTTTACTGGCCGGCACAAACTCTGCCTATTTTGAAGTTAGCAGAGAAACTCGCAATGCCTGATCCGCCCTTATTTTTCCCCGAAAAGTAATAAGTAATGAGTTAGAGCCGATCCCTGACCTATAACTCATTACCACATTATTTTTATAATCCCCTTTTCCGCACGAACCAAAATATTTTTTTTGGTAACTCGCACTTGATAATGTTATATGTCTCTTGAGGCATCTCCTACATCTATCTTTAGATAGAGATGTGTTTCTAGGCTTGCTGACTCACATATAAATACTGTCCATTCCGGCTTCGTTTGTAGGGTTAACGGCTAGGAGACAGAGTATTGATGATTTTTCTTGTTTTGTGTAGCTGTCTGTCGGCCTGAACATCAAAAAACCAGCAGCCGGCCCTATACATGGGAAACTTTTATCTTGCTCCACTCAATTTTAGCAAAAGCATTTTGAGCAAAAATTTCAGCGAAGAGCAAACACTAAACTGCCAAAAAACTCAACAAGAAAGGCCAATACTTAACTTATAGCATTTTTCTTTTCACAGGGACGCAGAAAAACCCCGTTTCGTCAAAGTTAGCGGGTTTTTAAAATTTGATGATTGTACTCGATTAAACTGAAAACCGTTAGAAATCAGGCCCAAAATTATCTACACGGGTAGCCTAAGCAATGGCTTAATAAAAACCTCCTCGCCGCTTAGAAAAAAACTAATCATTCCAAAGTTATACCTGTCTTAACAGCAATAACATCACAAGATGAGACTTGAGTGAGAGGAAATCGGCGCCTTTTTATTTTTAAACTTAGCTGTTGTTACTCAAAAAATGGAAAAGACCTGTGAAACAAATCACCAATTTTGTTAAAAAACTTGGCCTCAGTAAACTGTTAAGCGTTGTGTTTGCCGGCCTGTTGTTGTTTACCACGACTGCTTGTAACCCCGGCACCGAGACAGGCGCACGTCCTCAAAATCCCCCCGTACAAGCCGGTGGCATGAATAACCCCCACAAAGGCGGTGGCGATGGTTACACCAATGAAAGAATGTCGAACGATATCCGCGTTAATACTCAAGGCAAATCAGCCAAAGAACGCGCACAACTGCCTTCTAATAACCTCATAGCTTCTAACCTGGGTTCGAGCAGTTCAGAGCAAATGTTGTATCCTGGTTCTGCACCCTCGGAAACCGATAAATATCCCCAAGATTTAGGCGGCGACCGCAGTCTGCTGGAAGTTCCGGGCCAAAGTCAAGCAACCGCCCAGCCGGTGTTTAATCGCAATGATGGCGATGCCCAACTTTTAGAAAGAGCCGGTGCTGTGTTTAAAGATGCCTCACAGTTTATCAAAGATGGCGTTGACAGCGAATCTTATAACCCCGCCAAACAACCGGCAGTTAATGACAACATGAACTTGAACAATACTGCCAGAGCCAAACAAGGAATGTCGCCGGCCAAATAATTGTTTTTTCGACAATCGAAACAAAGCCGTTTTATATAAAAACGGTAGGACAAACGCAAAAAAACCTCTTCTCTTAAAAATCGTGGAGATATCCCGCATCGATATTGACGTAGAAGAGGTTTTTGCTAGATAGTGCGTTTGTCCTTAACCGGGTTTTTAAGTCTCTAGGGTTTATCGTCTTTTGCCTATACAGTTGTTGAGCGAATTAAGACTTCATACTTCATCGTTTATCGTTGATGGTTCTGGGGTTTATAGCTGAAACAATCAAAAACAGCTAATTAATTTGGCATTGCACTTTTAAGGTTTTTTAGCCTCAGCCTTAAAGCACAACTTTTAAATTGCAAATAATGAGACTTTGGATAGAGGCAGTGGTCGCTTGTTCCTTTTTATTGTAATAGATGTGGGTTAAGTTTTTCCATCGAGAAATCTTTAGCTGACAAATATTTTATAACCGCCCTAAGCAAATTTTAAAGGCGGGAAGATACAAAACAACGGAGTATGACTATGAAACAAGTTTTTGCATTTGTACGAAGCCTGGTAACAAAAGTGGCCATCATCTTTGTGGCCGGTTTATTTTTCTTTGTAAACATCCCCGCCGCCAGCGCCGGTTTGTTTGACTTTGGCAAAACCTCAAACGAAATTCGCCCGGATGTGCCCGAACAAGTGATGGGCAACGAATATAAAGGCGGTATGAATGACTACGCAGACACCGATCCCAGACGCAATACCACCGCTGCTGGTGCCAAAGCCAAAGGCTTAGTCGATAGCGCCGAAAGCCATCTTCGCAACCGCACCGGCAACCCCGCCGAAGCCGTCAAGCGTGCTGCTAATGATGCACCTGATGCTGTTGGTAAACTCTCAGATAAAGCTGAGGAAGCTGGTTCTACTGTAAAGCGTAACGCTTCTAGCTTTGCAGACCGCGCTGCCAAAGGTGCTGATAATTTGAAAGAAAATGCTAAAGCCACTGCGGAAGGCAGCAAAGAAGTCGTCAAAGATGCAGCCGGTAACGCCAAATCTACTGTTGAGCGTGGTACAAAAAATGCCAAAGAAACCGCCAACGAATTAGGTGATAATGCTAAGTCTGCTGCTCGTCAAGTTGGCGATGGCGTGAAATCGAAAGTCAACAGCGATATCAATAACACAAAAAGCGCCATTGATGATGCTGCCAGTGGTGTGAAATCGAAAGTTAACAGCGATATCAACACCACCAAACGTAATTTGGACAAAGTTGGCAACTCTATCGACTAATTAACAAAGGTTGAGTTTAAAAAAAAATCTATCTCTGTTTTTTCAGGGATAGATTTTTGATTTTATAGTCTATCAGAAACCCGGTTTCTAAGTTTCTAGGAGTACCATTGTTCTAAAACTAGCCGGTGAACTTCTCGCCAAGGCAGATTATGCTTTTTAGCAATAGCAGCACAGTCCTCATATTCAGGTTGAGCTTTCAGGATGTGGTCGGGGGTTTTGGCTATTTTGACGCGCACCGGCCCATAGCGAGTATTTACCTCGACAATTTCCCGCGCTAAAATCACTCGTTCTTGAGAAAGCCGGCGAATTCCCAAAGTGGTTGTTTCCCGAAAAATCACCCCCTCACAAGCTACTTGTTTTTGTGGATGGCAAATTACGGTTAATAATATCCCTGGACGGGATTTTTTCATGCCTATGGGTTGCGTAAAAACATCCAACGCCCCGACTTCAAATAATTGCTCAAAAAGATAGCCAATTGCTTGCGGATTGAGGTCATCAATTTGCGTTTCTAGGACGGAAATTGTTTCAATTTCCGAAGAGTTATCGCTGGGTAAAATGGCGGCTTCTCCTACCCATAAACGTAAGATATTGGGGATGGGAAGATTGCGGGAACCGGCCCCTAAACCAATTTGCTGTAATGTCATGGCCGGTGAGGGGCCAAAAGATGCAGCTAAAGTGCAAACAATCGCCGCGCCGGTGGGGGTAACTAATTCTCGGTTAATGCCATTACTATAAACCGGCATCTTACCCATCTCAAACAATTTCAATACTGCGGGGGTAGGAACGGGCATTTGTCCGTGTGCTGCTCGGACTGTACCGCCGCCTGTGGGTAGGGGTGAGCAATACAGAGCATCTATTCCCAACCAATCTAAACCCAGACAAGTGCCGACAATATCGACAATGGCATCAGTTGCACCCACTTCGTGAAAGTGTACTTTTTCTGGGGGGATGCCGTGTACAGTTCCTTCTGCGGCGGCTAATTTGCGAAATACTGCCAAACTCCAAGCCTCAGCACGAGGGGGTAGTTTTGCGGAAATAATTATGTTTTCAATTTCTTTTAGGTGCCGAGTGTGGGGGTAGAGACCTTCCGGCGGAACGTCTGTACTGTGGGGATGATTGTGATCGGGGTGTTCGTGATGATGATGGTGGGAATGTTCATCAAAAGTCGGTGCTTCAACCGGCTCATCAATTTCTGCCACCCCTGCAAACTCAGCCTTTAAATCCACATAAACTTTTGTCGCTTCTTGGCCATTACGCAACACCTTTTCCGCACGCAGGTGATATTCATGGGAAATACCAAGACGGTTAAGCTGTTGAGTAAGATAATCTAGCGGCACACCGGCACCCACAAGAGCACCTAAACACATATCACCTGCAATGCCGGTGGGACAGTCTAAATAAGCAATTTTCGTCATAGTTCACCTAATCACGCTTCGCCGTTGGTAGTGCTCAACAAACATAGTTTAGATCAGGGTCTGCGTGGGGTCAAAAACTCCTCTACTTGTTGACAAAATAGGCGCAAAATTTAAAGGATATACCTTTATTAACAGTAACAAGCAATTTAGTTGAGGCAATTTCCCTAAATTTTCTCTTGAAGATTTTTAGATAACTGTAAACTTATCTGGAAAAATTATCAAACACTTTTGTTAATTAGGTTGGGTTTTGTTCACCGCCGGCAAGCATCAAGGAAGAGAAACCAAACTCAGAAATTTAAGCTTATAAAATAGAGCAACAGATTTAAAACCTGAAATCCAGACTTCATCTGAATTTTAAATTTTGAATTTTAAATTTTGAATTTTGAATTGGTATTAGGCTTTGCACACAAACGAAAAGTCAAAAAGCAAAAATCGCCCATTGAAAACCTGAGCGATTTTTGCCGTTATAAAATGCCTAAAATCCATCCCTTCAATTCGCCATCAGCTAAACTTTAACCCTCGCAAGCGAAAGGCAAAAATTCAACCAATACACTTTAATTTCTTCAACTTTCGTGACGAATCAAGGCTAACAAAATTCCCGATTAAGCAGTAGCTTAATATTCGCGGCGTTTCCGCAAGTCTTTTTCAATGATCGTCGGTTCAACTTTCGACTCAGGCATAGGCACAACCTCTATACTAGGCATCGAGTCTACCGCAGGAGTCGGAGGAGTCGGAGGAGTTGGAGGCATCGTCGTTTTAGACGTATTCAGTTCTCGCTTTACACTAGCGGAGGACGGTGGCACTGCCGGTGCAACAGGTCGGTTGCCTAATTTCCGATTTGCTGAATTTGCTATCGCATCTTTAGCATCATTAGCAGTGTCTTTGACAGTATCACTTACACCACGAACATCGGCTTCATTGATTTTATGCTGCACAGAATCAGTTACACCGCGAACATTAACTTCATCGATTTTATGCTGCACAGTATCAGTTACACCGCGAACATTGGCTTCATCGATTTTACTCTTAACCGACTCAGTTACACCACGAACATTGGCTTCATCGATTTTACTCTTAACCGACTCAGTTACACCACGAACATTGGCTTCATCGATTTTACTCTTAACCGACTCAGTTACACCACGAACATTGGCTTCATCGATTTTATTCTTAAGCGAATCCGTTACACCACGAACATTAGCTTCCTCGATTTTGTGCTGCACCGAGTCAGTTACACCACGAACATTAGCTTCCTCGATTTTATGCTGCACCGAGTCAGTTACACCGCGAACATTCGCTTCATCAATTTTATGCTTAACAGACTGACTGATGCCCTGAACATCCGCTTCATCAATCTTTTGCTTTGCAGAGCTTACTACAGATTTGAGGTCAGCTTGATCGACTTTTTCTTTGACCGTATCAACCACCCCTTCAACT
Organism: Ancylothrix sp. D3o; assembly: GCF_025370775.1. NCBI lineage: Bacteria > Bacillati > Cyanobacteriota > Cyanophyceae > Oscillatoriales > Microcoleaceae > Ancylothrix > Ancylothrix sp. D3o. The sequence continues at coordinate 15,439 of NZ_JAMXEX010000027.1, forward strand.
TGGTGGCTAACTTCTTTAACGGCGTCTTTCATCGTATGGACGGCGTTATCAACTGTCTGGTCAATTCCTTGGGCGGCTTGATCGCCAATTGCTGCACCAGCAATCGCTCCACCAACCGCACCAATCGCCGCACCCAAGCGTCCGCCTACTAACTTACCAATTGCTGCACCCGCGATGCCGCCACCAGCCGCACCGATGGCTTCAGCGACTACATGATTATTATGTGGTTGACTTTGATCGGGAGAACTTTCTTTTTTCTGGATATTTCCCGTGTTGTCGATGATTTCAACAGTAATAGGGTGCAGATTGTCCTCTTGCTTTCCTATTGATTGTGAATTGTCGTTTATGCTAGTCATACTAAAATTTCCTTCCCTTACATAATGTTCTCTGACTTGTCTTAAGCTTATCAATTATTCAACAAGCTTACCTCCTCTCTTGGAAGAGATATTAAAGTTAGAAAATCTGCTGATAGTGGTAGATCGCGGTTGATCTATCTAATTTCATAAACACTGTAAGAGCTTACGGAAATTAGTAATAATTGTTGAGTCAATTAGACAAATGCTATAGCCTGTCTACTTTTCGCTGTTAAATTTTTTAAATATTTAAGATAATTTTAATTTAGTAGCCGTGTTTTCTGTTTTATAATTTAACAGTTTGCTCTGTACCACCGCTCGCTAAAGTTTCCCGATGGAGGTTAATAGCTAGACAAGTTATGCAGTCGCATTTGGCATCGGCAAAAAGCTAACCCTCTCCCCTCCTGAGACGGGGAGCTAAGGGGTTATGGGGGAATTTGCAGAAGGGGTAGAAGATTAGAAGGTTATAAGACGGAAAAGAGTAATGCTTCGAGTTATGCTTGCTGAGTGACTGGTGAGCGAGTAAAGTTTTTTTGCGGCGAAAGAGTCTAATTGCAAATTGTCATCAGTTTCTACCAATTTTCTATCAATTTTCTACCAAATCTGGCGGGTTTGGGTCTTGCCTATCTACCTATAAACCTTGAAAACAATGGAGAATAGGGAACTCGAATCCCTGGCCTCTGCGGTGCGATGGTAGAACGAAAATGCCGGAAATATCATTGAATAATAGCCCAAAAGTTTCTAATTTAATTTTATAGACATTTTTATCACCAAATGTCACTAAAAACCGCCTAAGAAGCCGCCAAACTTGTTGCTCTCCCACATCCACCCAAATCGCCTTGTTGCCAACGCTGAATCCTCTCCCTCACGGTTTTTTGGCTCCTCTCTAGCTACTCATCAATCCTGGACACATTCCCACCGTGAGCATTGAGTCGGAGTGCCATCACCGAAGGTCGGCCAAAGGCCATCGCACGCTGCTTGATCCTTACTGCTACACCCATTGGCGCTACTGAGTTCATCTGGTGCGATCTTCCTCACTGCTTAGGTTGACTCGTAACGGAGCAGGCATAGGTTCTAATAATCTTTATCTACTAGCCTTACTATCTTAACTTTTTTTTGGTTGAGCTACTTATCAGCGGCTCAGCACAGAAACTTCCTTTTAAAAATGAGTCTCCACCGTACAGACAAACTGCTGCCTTACGTCTCTACCTTGCAAACAAAACCTGAATATTTATTAGTCATCTCCGAAATAGTATCATTTTCTGATATAAAAAATATAATAACAGTTTTTTACCAAACTTATGAGTTGTATACTAGAGCATATAAACAAAAACCCTCAAGAAACACAACGATTAATTGGTGTCGGGTATCCTGAGCTACAATCCTTAATTCAAAATCCCGAAAGTTACATAAAAAAAAACAAATCAGCGCAGACTCAAATAAAATAATAATTATCTCGGCTGGAGGTGGCCGTCAACCCAAGTTATCTACAGAAGAACAAATAATTTTGACTTTAGTCTATTTAAGACAAATGACCACATTTCAACTTCTTGGTATCCAGTTAGTAGAGACGTTCGCAGCAGTTCGTCTGTACTGAAACCACAGCAAATGATACATTTAATTACTGGCTACCACAAAAGAGTATAATTACTACCATGTAGTTTACTTGAACAAGGAAATAAAAAGATTCCGACTATGAGATGGTTAAAGAAATCCTCACAGCTTATGAATTAATTGTTGATAGCTATGAACAAGTCAGGGAAAGACCTGGAACTCAGAGCGAACAGGGAAACTATTATTCGGGCAAGAAAAGTAATCATACATTTAAAACTCAAATTATTGTCTTACCAAACGGCAAAGATATTGTGGATGTTGTAACAGGTGAGCCTGGACCAAAAAGTGATATAACTTTATTTCGAGAAAACCGCGAAAGTTTGGCTCCCGAACAAAAGTTAAAAGGAGATTTAGCTTAGAAGGGGGAAGATTTAATTGGAACTCCAATTAAAAGACCAAGAAAGGGAAAGTTAACAAAAGAGCAGAAACAAGAGAATAAAAATTTTTCGGGCCACCGAATATGTGTTGAACACCAAATTCGTTTGCTCAAAATATTTCGAGTTGTTCAAGAAAGATTTAGGTTAATTCCTAAGAAGTATAAACTAGTCATTATGACGAGTTGTGGATTAGTGAGGCTACGAATTAAATCCCTTATTTTACCAGGAGTGAAAGCTTCTGTTGTCTCCTCATAAAAATCAGGCAAATTCCTCGATTTTTTTAGCTGAGTTAGCAAGAGCAATAAACTCAAACCCTTATTTTATGGTGTAGGCTAGGTAATCATCGGTGCCTTTACTTAAAGAATAAAAGCTAGTCAGAGAGCAGCTTTGAGAGTTTCCGGAGATGTCTAGTGGATCTGGCAGGCTTGGCACTTTTGTTAAGTTTTTGGCGCGAAGGGTCTGTCTGCTTTTTGCACCAAAGCTTCCATAGCTTTTTGATGGGTTTTTCTGTCTATCCACGCTTGATAAACCTTGCTGTGTACAGCCAAAGAATGCCCCATTTGCTGAGAACAGAGGGAAATATCTAGCCCAAACTCAAGAGAACGACGCGCCCAACAGTGTCTCAAGTCATAGAGCTTGAAAGGCAAACCTAGGCGACGGAAAAACTGCGATGACCTGTCGCCAAGAGCGCTGTTATTTTTGCCGGTAATAGCTGGTGGGGTGGCGTCAAGTAGCGACCATTCGCTTACCCATTCAGGGAATAAGGGCCACACCAAACGAGAACCTGTTTTCGTGTCGGCTCCTACCTCAATCACACCTGTTGATTCTATTGAAACAAGGTGAAAAGCCTCGTCGGGACGTAAGCCATAGGTAGCAAGCATCCCATAAAACCAAGCCCAAGATTTATTAGGGATGCGCTTATACCAAGCGCTGATAGTTGTGTCATCTGGTAACTCGCGGGGATTGACTTGATGAAGCGAGTAGCCGCCTCTTAAGCGAGACAAGTCAACTTCAACGGCGGCAAACTTAGCCAGAGCAGAAAGAGCCATACAAACGCGCCGCCGGCTACGAGATTCAGGCTCAGTGGTAAGAACCGCCGCCATAATAGCTTCTGCTGTTAAATAATCTGCTTGAATGCGTCGAAAACTTTGGAGATAATCGCCCTTCCATGTTGTGAGGGTTTGGGGTGTTCGCAGTCTGTGGGAAAAATAATGCTCCTCAAACCTTTCTATCAGTTCATTGATGGTGGTGGGACTCGTTGCCTATGGTTCTAACCACAGAAACTCACCCATATCTAGTTTTGCTCTGAGCCGGCGCGCTTCTTTTTCCGCCTCTGTAACTCCGTCAATAGTTGCTGAAATGTCTAGCGGTATCCGTTGTTGGTAATGTTCTTGTTTAGCTCTTCCTGGCTTTGGGGGGAGGGTGGCTCGGAGTGCAAGTTTTCCCCCTCTTTGTTCAATATAAATTTTTGTATTGCTTGCTTTAAGCCGTCCATTGGCTTGAGCAATGCGTTGAGCAAGAAGGCTTTTCATGCTGTTTTTGCGTTGGACTAAATTTGGACTAAAAACCTGCTTTGATTCTTAAAGCCTTTCGGGGAAAGAGTTTCTCACCGGCAGAGGCTTTGAAGATTTTGCTCACGAAAACAGGATAAGAGTGTACAGCATGAACAGGAATGGCTAAAAGTCGCCTCCTGATTACCTTTTAATGATGGCTCAGACTGGATTTGAACCAGTGACCGAGGGCTTATGAGTCCCTAGCTCTACCACTGAGCTACTGAGCCGTGCTTTTCAAACCTTAAATACTATAACACTCCTCACCGGCTTTGACAACCCCTTTTTTGATAAATCACTAAACTTTTTTTTCTAGCCGCCGGCTGCTTTAAATTCTCCCATCGCTGTAATCTTTATCAGTTCAGGCTTTCTGTTTGTTTCTTTTCCGGTTCAGAACATTTATAAATTTTTGTTACGGTTATGAAAACAAAAAGCTATTCTTCACAAGAAATTCACATTGTGTTGTTAGATTCTTTAAAAAGAAGCCCCAAGAACAAGTGGGGGCAAGCTTCAACCCAAGCCAAAAAAAAAACTGACCCTCAAAGGTATTTCTACCTCAAAGGGCCAACCTTTCCTAGCCTAGGACCGTGATGTTGGCTGCGAGATTTATTCTCTGTTGCGTTCACCCAAAATTAGCCTGGCAAACTTCAACGCGCAGCAAACCGGCCCTAGCGAGGTAAGAGGGCAATTGGGTCAATAGCGCCCCGGCCTCGGGGGTGAAGTTCAAAGTGCAGGTGAGGGCCGGTGCTGAAGCCGGTGCTACCCATTTCTGCAATTTGCTGACCTTGCTCTACTTGTTGGCCTTCGCGTACCAAAATGCGATCATTGTGAGCATAGAGAGTGATGCTGCCATCTGGGTGAGTGACCTCAACCAAATTGCCATAGCCGCCATCGTTCCACTGGGCATAAGTAATGACACCCGGAGCAGATGCAACAATGGGTGTACCGACCGGCGCGGCAATGTCAATACCGGCGTGCATACGACCCCAGCGCCAACCGTAACCAGAAGTCAGTGCGCCTTGGGCCGGCCAGATGTAGCCGGTAAAGATAGCCCCTCCTTTAGGAAGGTAAGTATCGGGTGCCGACAGGGGCGGTAACTCAGGGGATACCATCCGGGGTTGAATTTGATCGTAGGAACCGGCGCCAATGGGGGCTGTAGCTACCAGTGGCGGCTCAGCATTTCGGTTGCCGGTGGGTAGAGACGCATTGACCGGCTCCACTTCCAGATTGGCAGCCGTTGCCGTTTGACGAGTTTGGTAATTTTGGTTAGCCGTCCCTGCTGTTGGCTGATCCAAGTTGACTTGCAAAGCTCTGGTAGAGCGGTTGGGGTCAAACTCTGGGTTAACGTGCCGGTTCGGCAAATATTGATTAATCGCCCCAGGAGCAACCGTTTCGTTGCTGGCTGGGTTGTTCAACACCGAAGGATACACCGGCCCGATTGAGGCGGCGTTCCCAGGCAAGTTGCTCTGCTGAGATTGAGACGTTACTCCTTTGCTGGAGCGAGTTTTTGAGCGGATATTGTTGATTTCAGCCCGCAAGCGTTCCACATACGGGTTAACAACAGTCTCACTATCCGCAGAAAGTTGCTCTGTTTCGCTGACCAAAGGCAACGCTTGCTCTGTCGTCGCTGTTTGATCCGCAATCAAGTCAGAAGTGTTAGATATCTCCGAAGGCAGAGAAACCACTGGCAGAGTCGGTTCTGCCGATAGCGGTAGCGTGGCGTTAGCCATCGGCACTCCCAGAGAGGCGGTTTCTTCCTTAGCGCGGGCATCTGTCAGTTTAGCTTTGGGCCGTACTGTTACCGCTGGTTGCCAATATCCATTTTGATCCGCCCCTGGTAGTTTCAGCTTTTGATCAACTTTAATGGTGTTTGGATCGCTTAACTGGTTAATTTTGACCAACTCGGTTTGAGGAATTCCGTAGTTTTTGGAAATTCCATCAATTGTGTCACCAGGGCTAACGCGATAGGTTGGGGCTGATTGAGCCGCCTGCACCGGGTCGATGACAACCGCTTCTCTACCTTGGGGGATAATAGTAACGGTTTGGGATAAATCTGGCAGCGTTACTTTTTTTGCTTCCGGTCTTTGGTTGAGATCCGGTACTGCTGCTGTCGATTCTGTTGATACCTCTCCAACAACCTTTTCGCTCAGCACATTTCCTGTGCCCGTTGTTGCTGCCGGTTCGTTGAGCGGCCTTTGGCCAAAACCCGCCATCGGTGTCGGGGCTTGGGTTGGCCTTTGAGGTACTTGTTGACGGGCCGGCGTAAATGTCGGTGCATCGGGTCTACTCGATAGGGCCGGCCCTGTTGGGGTGAAATTGGACTGGCCTACAGCAGAGCGCTGCTCCTGATCACTTACTGGTAAAGTCAAATTTGGCAGTTCATTGGCTCCATTCAATAGCGGTGCCGGCTGTTCTGCTTTTAACGTACTTGAAAACTCCTCAGATCCCCACTCCGCCGCTGCATTGTTTAAGCGGTTCCTTTTGTGTTGCAACTCTTGGAGCGCAACGTTTTGAGTCGCTTTTAAAACTTCTTGCTTGGCGTTAAATAATTCGTTGACTTCGCCTGTGAGCTTTGTCTCTACTTGGTTGAGAGTCTCGCTAACTGATTTGGGCTGCAAGTCAACTGATAGCGTCCCCTCGTTTTTAGCCCTAGCTGCTTCTGAACCCGCCACAGGCTCAAACAAGCTGATCTGCGGCGCGATTGCTAACCCGTCGGCTTCTTGGGGGACAAACGAGGCACTGATATTGAAAGAAGGTGCCACATTTTGACTTGATCCTTGAGCAGTCGCCGCAGGTAAAAGCGTTTGCTCTTTGTGTGCAGGGTTCTCTGCTCCTGGCAGACTCAGCCTTATTGCTGCATCTTGTGACAGAGAAATTTTACTTTCACCGAACGATGCGGCTTTTGCTGCTTCTATGCCTCCTGAGACTGCTGCCGTTGCAGTCGGACTTGCTTTTATCGGCTCTGCTGCCCAGGCTCTATCCCCTTGACGGGGCAGGAACAGACTTGATGCACCCATTGAAATGGCTAATCCAATCATGGCTGCTTTGCTGCTCGCCACTCTTTTGCCTTCTGGGTCTACCTGTTTGGGTAGCCCTGGGTTACTTGCATTCAAGCTGACGAATGCAGCTATTTCTGCATCTTTGGGAGAAACAGGCTTAACCTCTTTGGGAAATGCTCGTTTCAAGAAACGACCTCCTTACAACCAGCGCTTAACTGTCCTTGGATGAACCATTTAGTATGGTTCTGTCTTGCGATATAAATCACTTTTTATCGTGATGTCAATCACAAACGGTTTTTATACTTACGCAACATTACCAAGATTTTTCAATTTAGACAAGTTACACCCTTGAAAACTTGCCTACCGGAGATTTCTCCGCTTTCCAACGCTATATTAGCTGTCTGGATCGCAATCTGTCTGCGGTTGTTGACCTTGGGCGAATGTTGCCGTTGGGTGTTGTTGCTATTGTGCCTGATTGGCTTACAAGATGTGTATTGACGCTTATTTTTCGGCGAATTACAAGCGTGATTTTACCTACTCTTGCGAGCGTTCAGCAGCGGGCAACGGTGCTGCGACTGAGGCTCAAAAAGTGGCTTTTTTGGCTTGGGAAAACACTTTCAGCTTTCTGTGACCAACTTTTTTGAGTAAAGAAATTGTATCGGTTTAATGCTGGGTTTTGCTGGCACGTTAGATATAAATTTCTTATCAAACATCTTAAGGCTGAAATTTGCCATAGCTCAATGAGTGTCAGGTGATACCGGCCTATCTCTGAGGCTTCAATCGTTGGCTGGTGAGTTTTCTTTATTGTCTATTTTGTCAACTCTCTACAGAGAAATATTAGGCTTTCACAGGAAGAATAAGCAAGGGATCAAGTGGCCGATGGGGGGCTTTATTAGTGGGGGTTATAAGTATTACTGTCAAGTAATCAAGTGTCTTAGGGGGGTTGATTAATCGCAATGGGTTATGTTTCTAAGTATCCTAGTTGTCTTTGGGCTTCAAATAATCCTATGGCGACGCTGACGGAAAGATTGAGGCTACGGACGCCTTTTTGTGCCATTGGGATATAAACTTTGCTGTCACAGGCTTTTAAGGTTTCTGGTGGTAGGCCGGCGGTTTCGCTGCCAAATAAGAGCCAGTCATCAGATTGATATTGAAATTTAATGTAATTTTCGGTGCCGGTGGTGCTAAATCCTACCCATCTACCTCCTTGTTTTTGATGATATTCTTGGAAGGCTTCTAGGGTTTCGTGATATTGCAGTTTAACGTAGGGCCAGTAATCTAATCCGGCTCGTTTGAGTTGGCGGTCGCTAATTTCAAATCCTAACGGCCCGACGAGGTGTAAGGGGGTGCCGGTGGCGGCGCAGGTGCGAGCAATATTGCCGGTGTTTGGGGGGATTTGGGGATGTACTAAAACGATTTGAGGCATTTTTTCAGAAATCTATCTCCAGAAAGATACAAATAGCATGAAAAGGTGATTAAGTTGGGGGGTTTGCGCTACTTTTGGTAGAGGGGAATGATTTAATTTTTTAATACTTCTGGTAGAAGCATGATTGATTAGTTATTCTGATGGGATTTTCAGCGGTGGAAATTTAGGCGACTAACATTTGGCAGAGTTTGTCTTCGAGTTCGGTTTCTTGTTCCGCTAGAGTTTGGATGCTATTAGCAATAATATCTTGACAGGTCTGTTGTGAGGAATACATTTTTAGCCATTGTTGGGCTGTGTTTCCTTCGCGGAGTATTTTCTTTATTGGGGATAAAAAGCAACTGAATCCGCGTTTTTTGGCGACCGGCCTGGTTTGTTCGTAGAGTTCTTCTATCCAGTCTTTTGCTGTGATTGTTCTGCCGTCTTGCCAGTGTTGCAGTTGAGCATCGAGGCTTTGGTGGGCGGCGCTGGTTTCGTTGTTGTCGGTGAGGTGAATTAGTTCTTCTGGGGTATATTGGCTGGTGTTGAGGGGGTCTAGGCTGGGGTTTTCGATGGTTTGCCAGATGCGGGCTTCTAGGAGGGCTGTGATGGCAAGGAGGGCGATGGGATCTGTGACGAGATCGCAGATGCGTAGTTCGAGTCGGTTGAGGTTGTAGGGCCGGTTGTCTCCGTTGGGGCGGACGGATGACCACAGGTGGCGGACGTTTTGCATGGTGCCGAGGTTTAGTTGTTCTTGTGTCCAGCGGATGAAGTGAGGGTGGTTTTCAAAGAGGGGGACGTGGGTGGGAGTTTTGGGGAACATTTGCCAGCGGGTTGAGTGGTGGCCGGTGGCTTGGTTGTCGAGAAAGGGTGAGGAGGCGCTGAGGGCTAGGTAAAGGGGGGCTTCGAGGCGGACGAGGCGGATGGCTCGCATGAGGGTTTCGGGGTCACTTATGCCGATGTTGATGTGGATGCTGGCGGTGACTACTTTGGTGCCGTAGGTTTGTTCGATGTAGGTGTGGTATGGGTTTTGAGGATCGGAACGGTGGAATTGTGTGCTGTCGCCGAGGCTGAGGGTGCTTCCGGGGATGAGGGTGTAGTCGCCTTGTTGTTTGAGGTAGTGGCGGAGTTGGGTTCTGGGGCGGACGAGGGCGCAGAGCAGTTTTTCGTAGCGGTAGAAGGGGGCTGTGGTGTATTCGACGTTGCGGTTGTCGGGCTCGATGACGAAGCCGTCGAGGTCTGCTACGATTTTGTCGGAGAGTCCGATGATTTGCCCTTGGGGGGTGCCGGTGTACATTTCGACTTCAAAGCCTTTGGAGAGGAGCATGGTTTTTTGGTGGTGGTTGGTGTTCTTATTTATTTAGTATCAGGGTTTGTTGATTTTTACATCGGTCGGGTTTTGGAAGTTTTTGGTGAGGCCGGTTGGGGTTGACATTTTGGTTGTTTTATGAGTTTTTTTGGGCAGGGTTTTGGGTGGGGTTTTTGTTGGGTTTTGTTGGTTGAAGGGATTTTAGGGTTTTTTTGTTGGGTTTTTATCTGAGATAATTTTGTTATTGTTGGTGGTCTGAAATGTGATGAAGTTTGTTAAGTCTTGGTGGCCGGTTTGGTTTCCTTATCCTACGGCGTGGTTAGAGGCTTTTATTGTTGGGTTAATGATGATGCCTTTGGGTGCTAGTCTGCAAAGCTCTGGCCGGTTGGGTGTTGGTGTGGCTACAATTTCTGCAAATTTGGGGCCGTTGTTTTTGCTGATTTTGTTGGGGTTTGTAACGCCTTTTATTGGGTTTGCTTATGTTCATTCTTTTTTGTGGGGAAACCGGCCTCCAAAGTGGCATAAGAATTTGCCGGCGCCCCGGAGTATTTTAGAGGCTTTTTATGCGTTGAGTGTGACGACGATTTCTAGTTTGGTTTGTTTGACGGTTTTATTGTTTTTGATTGATGTGCGGCGTAATTATTATACACAGTCTGAGATGGAGTTTTTGGCGGGGATTGGTAGTTTTGTTTGGCTGGTTTGTGGGGCTTATCTTTATCAGGTTAAGCGTTTGGTTTGGCTGGGTATTGAGGGTGAGAAAAGGGTGAAAAAATCGCTGGATAAAAAGGTTGATGATTCGCCTTTTAAGGATTTTAACTTTTAGGAGAGGGTGCCGGCACCTCTTCGCCACCGGTTGAAACCGGCGTCTACACGAATGAAAAAACCCCTCCGGGGTTGGGGTTTTTGGTTTGTGGGAGGGGTTTGGGTGAAAATCAATTTTTATAACCCCGAAGGGGTTTTATTCATGTAGACGCCGGTTTTAACCGGTGGCTTTCTTAGAGTTGATTAGATGGGGCTGATGTGGCTGGCTGGGGTTTAATTTCCGGGGCCGGTTCTTTGACAGAAATCTCAAGTTTTTGGTCAACAATTATCGGCTTTCCATTACTATCTGTTACTTTGAAAATTAGCGAATAATCACCGGCTTTCAGCAATCCTTTGCCTAATTTTAATTCCCACGTCTGGTTTTCTAGGTTAGGAGTATAAGAACCTGTGATAATTATTGGATTATTCACTCGATATTCCTGCTTTAGAGATGGGGATGTTTCTACTTTTTGTTGTTCAGAGTTGGCTGTTGTTTTTGTGGATTGAGTTGGGGTAGTTTGTGGCTTTTTGTCTGTGGCGGGTACAGATGGTTTTTCCCCTGTTGGTTTTGGTTCAGAGTTGGCAGTTGTTTTTGTTGATTGATTTGGGGTAGTTTGTGGCTTTTTGTCTGTGGCGGGTACAGATGGTTTTTCCGCTGTTGTTTCTGGTTTAGAATGGGCAGTTGTTTTTGTTGGTTGATTTGTAGTTGGTGTGGGTTTTTCTGATGTTGTTGTTGCTGATTTTAATTGTTCTTCTGCTTTTTGTTGTTCAGATTTGCCAGTTGTTTCTGTTGATTGATTTGGAGTAGTTTGTGGCTTTTTGTCTGTGGCCGGTTGTGATGGTTTTTCTATGTTGGTAATAGGACTTAAGCCAGCGTATGAGGCTTCGGTCTTTACTAATTGATTTGTCGGTAGTTTATCGAGAGAAGAAGGTGGTCTTTCTTTCTTGAAAGAATCATCTTTTTTTTCCGAATTTTGAGATGTCGGTGTTGGCAAAGCGGCAATTTTTGTGCTTGATTCCGGTGGTTTAGGAGTTGATAGTAAGTTGTTAAAAGTAACTCCAATAACTATCAACAATACCGCAGCAATAGCAGCTCCTATTGCTAAAAGATTGGACTTTTTGCTAGACACCGGCACCACCGGCACCATCTCGGCGGGAAAGTTAGCTAAAGCTCTATAGACTCCTGCTTTTTTAAGATCGGCTTCTGTTTGGATGCCGGTAATAACCACTAAGGGGCCTTTTTTATCCGGTAAACTGTATTTTTCCAGTTCCTCTGCTAAAGCTTTAATTCCATCATCAGATTTTCTAGTAATTCCGGCTTGAATTTTCGGGCCTTGTTGGGCTTTTTTTGATAGTTTCAGCTTGTCAAATGCCACAGAAAATCCTTTTGGACCCCCAGCCTTTACCCCAGCATCAATATCTTTATTCAAAGAGTCTTGGTTGATAAAACTCTTTAAAATTCGAGATGCCTGATATCGCAGCAAAGCTTCATCAGAATTTTTACCAACCCAGGCGACAGAAATAGCAATTGTCCGACTTTGATAATCTTTCCGCTTTGTGCGAATACCCGTCACAAATAACAGCAATTTACCCTCATCTCGCGCCAGCAAAATTGAAGGACTTTCCGTTTGCAATAAATCCTTATATTTTTCCACTAAAGGAGGGTAAGCAATAACTTGATTACCTTCATTAAGCCAAGAATAATCTTCTTCTGGAGCTACACCAGCACTTTGAACATAAATTTCCATTTCTAACTCCTAATTAATCAATTTTGAGCCACTTATCGCCCTGTAACAGTGTGACATCATCATGGGATTGACAAGCTTCTAAAGCTATTTTAGCCGCTTGTTTGATATCTTCCTGCTTCCCAAACCAATCCCGAATAAACTTATAAGGCCCCCAGTCAAAATTACTGTTATGATTGTGTATTTTCAAGACAAACCTTAAAAGATAGAGCAGAGGAATTTCGCTATCTTTGGGGCTGTACATAGCATTATGACTGGTTTTGTGAAAATAAAAATGTGGGGTGTTGTCTATCTCCTCAATCATAGAAAAAACAACTGTGCCGACAGTTTGCACAGGGATTATAGCGCAGGGAACCCAAGGAGAAATAGCCTCTGACTGCAAGAAATTGATCAAGTTTGCATAGCCTTCTTTGATCTTTTCCCGTAGTTTCTTGGCAGACGTTTCATTTTGTAGATACTTTTCACATTTGACGGGAGCAAAAATAACCAGACGGGGTGATTTGAGATTTTGGTAAGCTCTAGCAAACAAATCTTTAATCTGCTGTGGCCTATTAATTTTCTCATGCCATTTTCCCCTACCTTCCATCAGAGCAGGAGCATCAATGGCAATTATAACTGCATCGGATTCTTCCATCATGTCCTTAACAGACTCATAATAATCCTCAAGTTTATCCGACTCTTCAGGCAATTTAGCATCAAGATAGACACCAGGAAAATCTTGGAATTTTAAACGCAATGAGGGTTTAGATCCCCTCTTACCCAAATCAAAGATAAAAGAGCGAATATCGTTAGTGTAGCCAATTCCTCCCTTAGCTTCAAAGTCATATACAAGCGATTTTAATTCTCCCAGTCGCTCTGCTAAAATTGCCGAGCTTTTTAAGTCTGGAATTAATTGCAGATTAGTCAATCCAACGGTACTTTCAAACTGATCATACATCGCAGCTAAAAGGCTGGTTTTACCTACACCTCTTGGCCCTAACATGGCAATTTTCATTTCATCGGGCATTTTAGTCTCCTGGGTTTTAGTTCAAAAATTGTATAGTATCGGATTGATTAACACCGGCAGCTTTTTCTACTGCATCTAACCAAACTTTCCGTAAATGAGAACGTTCACCTAGCTGTTTAAACTCCTCCGGCCACACTTCAGAACGCCACTCATACAGAAAAACTCGCCACTCATCCTCTACACCTTCCGCCCGAAAAATGCGGTCTAAAAATTCCTCAACAATGGCAAAAGCAGCTTGACTTGGCTCACACAAAAACTCCTCTAAAGAATTTTCGCAATTATAAACCGCTTCTGCATAAGCAGTTTTCAGAGACGTTAACACTTGTTCCGCCGGCGGTGAAGCAGAAAGTCCGATTACCTTTGGATCATTTGGTGTCAGAACATCCAAATGTTGCCGGATGCGGTGCTGAACAAGCCCCCGATAAGAAAGTTCAAAGTCAGCCAAAAGTTTAAACCCTAATTTGAGTTTACTTTCTTTTCCTCGAATGAGTTCTGCTGGAATTATTTCAGCCAAAGCTTTGATAAATTCTGCTCCTTTTTCTTCGGCAAGTTTTTCTAACTTTCCCTCCTTTATCAAAACTTCTGCAACTTGCGATTTCACGCGGTTGAGAGAAAGTTTTAAGCCATCATCTAAGCATAAAAACTGCTGGGAAAGGTCGGCGCGAATTTTGTTTAGATAGTCGTAGTAAGCATTGGGTATCCCTCCTAAAGCATTTGCGCGAAACTCGATCTGTTCTATGCTGGGAATTGGAGTATTAGATCGGCACTTTTTCACCACTTCTAACACTTTATCCTTAAAATCGGTACTTTCATTTTCTCGCTGTTGTCTGAGACTATTGAGCAGTTGGGTTAGACGATTTTTAAGATGATCAATAAGCGGCTTAAACAAATCCACAGATACAGAAAAATCACTTCCTGACATTGTGGCTTCACCGAAAGCATTTTGAGCCTTTTCTAACTCAGCTTTGACGGCTTTTTCAATCTCCAACAGATTTTGCTGAGTTTTGTTGGCATATTGATTATCAAGGGTAGCAATGTGATTCGCTAAATAATCAAGCACCCGGTCAAGAAGTTGATTTGCTTTTTCTTTATCTTGGCAATTTGTGACCAGACACTCAACAACTTTAATGCCTACTGTACCCTGATTAATTTGCTGTTTAAATTTTTGACAAAGAGGCGTACTTTCAGGATTATCCCTCAATTCATTAATTACCATAAAAGACCTTTGTGGGAGGTCTCTTAAAGCGCGCACTGCTGTATTGTATAAATCTGTATCTTCTACTTTCCAAGCGTCACCAATAGGATCGGGCCGGCGCACAAACAAAACAACATCAACTTCTCGCCCCAATGTTTCCAGCATCAAGGCTTCATCGCCCAATTTTAAATCCCCTAAACCAGGAATATCTACGAGGGCTATTTTTCCAACTTCGGGGTTAGGAAATGAGCAATAAATTTCTACTTCCCGCACAGCTAAATTTTTGTATCCTTCCAGTTGATTGTCATCACCCGAATGGGTAACATAGTCTTTAATTTGCTCTTTGCTAACCGTCCGTTTCTCTGCGCCTAGTAAAGGCCGGTAAGTGTGGCGATGAGTGTAAAAGTCACTTTTTAGCCGTTTATAAATTGCCTCTTTTGTTGCATCGGTGCCTGGTATTTTGTGGCTGAATGAACTATGGACAAAATCATCAAAGTTAATCGGTATCGGCGTTAAATTTAGGGCTTGGTAATAGGGTAAAATCACTTCTTTAAAAAGTGATTCTTCTGAGTAAAAACTGATTGTTGCTTGGGTGTCTTGTAGAGGCCGGTGGCGAATGATACTCCTGACAGCGGTGCAAGCACCCCCACTGCGAGCCGGTATTACATCGTCACCCAGGCCGGTTAAACTTTGCAGGAGAGTGCTTTTTCCTTGCCTCATCCTTCCCACCACGCCAATATTCAGGGTATCGCGGGAAAAACGAGCTTTCAATTTACCCAGCGCTTCCAACTCTTTAAAAATACCGGCCTGAATGTTAGAAAAATTAATTTCCTCAAGGCGACCGGCCACCGTTGGATCGTTAACTTTATCTATTAGTTGATGACGTTGCGCTTCCAAATTCTCCAAAGCAGCAGCAATAGTCCTCAAATTCACGTCTGTTGCTGCTATTTTCTGCGCCAATGGACGGCGTTTTTCAATGATGCCGGTGATCCGAGTCTGCCTGTCGGTCATTTGTGCTTAAACTATTTTTAGGAAACTCATAAAAGTCTACCCTACAGCAAAACTATAAATACAGAGTAAATATACTTAATTTTTTGATAATTTTGATAATTTTTTCCACTCCCACCGGCTCGCTTTTTCTACACGAATGTCATCTTTTATACAGGCTTTTTTTCTCTCACGGAATAAAAAAATTATATCATGGTCGGGGTCATTTTTGATCAAATCGCTGCTTAAAAATTATGCGGGTTGCCAAGATAAAAACTATTAAACATCCACCATAAACGTTGTGGCGCTGAAATTTTGAGTGCCTTTGACTGGCTTTGATTAGCTTTTTGAGAGATTTAAATGCAACTTGCTCGACATTATAGATTGGAAAAAACCGGCCTCCCTCAAAAATAAAGCCGGTGATGGGGATCTAACCAAACAACATAAAATATCCTGTCTAACAAAAACCCATGAACTCTACCATATTCATTGCTAGAAATGGCAAATTGAAAAGCCGGCTGTTCTCTCAGAGTGGAATTAAGACAAGTAAAACCAGCCGGTTCTGTTGTATCTGACCATTTTATCTCATGGGTTCGCAAAGCCGGTGAGAAACTGTTGATAAAATCATCATATTTGATGCTAGAAACATCCTTGAGACGCAACAACATTTTTTCTAAATAACTCTCCCCACAGCCGGTAATACTAAACTTAGGATTGCTTACAAGGTCAAGATATTTGAAAGAAAAAACTACATATTCCTCACGGCGTAGCTGGTTCGGGGATGTCCTTTCTTGATTCTTGCCGTTGTTCAGAGGCTCCTGTTTCTTCTTTTTCTTCTTCGTCATCTTCGAGCATATATTGGTAATATCTTTGCATAGTTTTTTTAGAAATCACCTTTGGTGAATTTTCATCTACAGAAAATCCTTGATGCGCTTTGCGCCAGGGATCTTCATCGTGACACATTCTTTCTAAATAAAAGGCATTATACCGGCCATAATCCTCCAAAACTTCTAAAATATGGTCTTCAATTTCCTTTGTAAATTCTACCTTATCTGGGTGTTCACTAATCGGATTCCAGGTGTAATGTTTAAAACGTTCGTAAAGTTCTGGTTGCACCGGCCCGCTTGCCCAAGATTGGAAATCTTCATCAAACAAAGGTTTTTCATAGTATGCCAGATACCAAGCCTGAACATAGTAAACCAACTTTTGCAGATGCAAATTTGTAACCAACACCCCATGCTCGTGACAGAAGCGGATAATATAATCTGCCACTGCGTTTGCCGTTGTTTCTGCCATCATCTTCTCTCCTTATTTCAAAGCTCAAAAGCCCTTGAAATCATTTTACATCCATTATAAACTTTCACCGGCCTGCTTAGCTTTCCCAAAATCCAGATATTCATTTAATTTGTGATAAAATTCTTGTTAGAGTTTATTGCTAAAAAAATGGAGAATAAAATGGAAGTAGCAAAAATCGCCAGAGAAGGAACAAATCAAATCATCATTTTACCAGAGCAATTTCACTTATCAGGCAGTCAAGTCTATATAAAAAAAATAGGCAACGTCCTGATTCTAATTTCCCAAGATAACCCTTGGCTTTCCCTATTTGATAGCTTAGACAAATTCTCGGATGATTTTATGGATACCAGAGAGCAACCACCTATCCAAAGTCGTGAGGAACTGTTTTAATGAAATTTTTACTCGATACCAACATCTGTATTTACATTATCAAGCGTAAACCTCAACAAGTATTAGAGCGATTTCAAACCTTAAATCCCTTGGATGTAGGCATTTCATCTATCACCGTCGCAGAGTTAGAATATGGTGCTTACAAAAGTCAGCGTATCGAGCAAAACCGAATCGCCCTGGCTCAATTTTTGCTACCACTGGAAATAGTTTCATTTGATGAAAAAGCAACCCAAGTTTACGGACAACTTCGAGCCACCCTAGAACAACAGGGAACCGTCATCGGCGCAATGGATATGCTTATCGCATCCCAAGCTATTGCACTAGGGCTAACACTCGTTACAAACAACACAGGAGAGTTTTCTCGAATCCAAAATTTAGCTTTAGAAAACTGGACAGTTTAATGTAATCAAAAAAACTCCCTACCAAGCCATCGCCAAACCATCCGCACGGGGCTCACTTCCAGCCACAAAAACCCCATTCTCTCTCACAATAATTTGCCCCCTGCCAAACTGGCCGGTTTCCGCCACATCGGAACCATCCTTTAAATCACCCAATCTCACATCGTGCCCCCGCCCGCGTAAACCCTCAATAATTGACTCCGAAACTCCCGACTCCACCAACACCAAATTACCCTCCATAAACTGCCAACGAGGCGCATCTAAAGCCGCCTGGGGGTTCATTTCATAATCAGCCATATTAGCCACAACCTGTAAATGTCCCTGCGGCTGCATTGGCCCACCCATCACCCCAAAGGGCCCCACCGGCACCCCATCCCTTGTGAGAAAACCAGGCATAATTGTGTGATAAGCACGCTTCCCAGGGCTATACTCATTTGGATGTCCCACCTCAAAACTAAACCCAACACCTCGATTTTGCAAAGAAATACCCGTCCCCGGCACCACAACCCCACTGCCAAACCCCATATAATTTGATTGTATAAACGAAACCATCAACTCCCCATCCGCCGCCGCCAAATATACAGTCCCCCCCTTCGGCAACCCCGGCACCGCCAAATTAATCGCTTTTTCTGTAATTAATTCCGCCCGTTTTTTCCCATAATTCTTATCAAGCAACTCCTCAACCCTCACCTGCATAAAATCTGCATCCGCAACGTACTGTTTCACATCAGCAAACGCCAATTTCATCGCCTCAATTTGCAAATGATAACTCTCCACAGACTCACGCGGATATTGCGAAACATCGAAATTTTCCAAAATATTCAACGCCATTAAAGCAGCAATTCCTTGGGTATTTGGGGGCATTTCCCACACCGTTAAACCGTGATACTCTGTGCTAATCGGTGTCACCCAATCCGCTTGGTGTGCTACCAAATCCTCACGGCTCAAAAATCCGCCACTTTCCGCCGCATAATTTGCAATCTTTTCTGCCAACTTCCCCTTATAAAAACTCTCCCCCCCACTCGCTGCAATTTCCCGCAAAGTCTTTGCCTGATCCACACTTCCCCAAATTTCCCCCGCCGCCGGTGCGCGGTTATTTCTAAAAAAAACCTCTTTTAACGGAGCAAAAATTGTGTCATTTAAAGGCAAATAAATCTGCTCTGCTCGTTTCCAATACTCTGCAACCACAGGTGACACAGGATAACCCTCTTCAGCATACCGGATGGCCGGTTCAAACAAGCGTTCAAAGGGCAACCGGCCCCAACGTTCCCAAAGTGTCCGCCAAGCCGAAACCGCCCCTGGCACCGTCACCGGCAACCAACCATAAGGCGATTGCATACCACAAAATGTCTCTTTTGTCAAGTTCTGCGGGCTTTTTCCTGAACCATTTAACCCATGCAGCGAACCATCCCAGACTAAAGCAAAAGCATCCGATCCGATGCCGTTGGCTGTGGGTTCTACTACTGTTAATGTGATAGCCATCGCTACCGCCGCATCAACAGCATTCCCGCCGCTGTGCAACATTTCCATCCCCGCCGCCGTTGCCAGAGGTTGGCCGGTGGCCACAGCACCCCGACAACCCATAATCACACGCCGCGTCGAAGCGTAAGGATAATGACTTAAATTCTTTTGACTCATAACACAACAAAACCTGAAACGAACAACTTTTAAGCAATATAGCATTACGCGCATACGTTAGGACAATTTTTAAAAGCAGAATCCACACATTCTTGCAGAGTTTCAAACTCTTTT
>NZ_JAMXEX010000028.1 GCF_025370775.1 Ancylothrix sp. D3o
GCATAACTGTTTTCCTCGATTTAGCTTTTGGTATATCTTATCATATTTTTGTCCTAACCTTATGCCGTAGTGCTATACCTAAATTATCCCCCCACCCAGACAAGCCAGTTCTAGTAATTTTTGATTTTTTTTTATTTTTGCCATCAAAAGCCTGAATTTCTAGCAATTTCGCCGCCCACATTACAAAACTTTACATTTTTTGCCAACTGTCTCAGCTTAACGTAGAAGAAAAATTTGGCTATAAAAAAATAGGCAAACTTCCCCCCAATACCCGCAAAATTCTCACAAAAAAACCAGAAATTTCCTGATTCAGGTAATATACCCCAAAAAAATATTCAAAATACATTTCTATCAAAAGCCCCCGCCAAAACAAAACTAGGACAGAAAAAAAGCTCCCAGCATAAACAAAAACAAGTTTGTGTAAAATTTATGTGAATTTAAGCAAAACTCAGACCCCAGCATTGCCAGAATGTGGTAGATCAATAGTAGCAACGTTAACATCGCTGTTAACCCCAAAATTATCAGGGCTGCAAAAGAAAACAAATATAAAAAACTTAACAATTTCAAAAGCCATGCCTCCAGGCCCAAAAGTAGGTGGCAAGCATCCATAAACAGTCACGCAAAAAAGGCAAAAATGCCCCAAAAACAACAGTCTTCCTGGTCACGTTACCGGCCGGCCTTCATCACCCTCCTTGTAGGTACAGGACTCTCCCTCGGAGCCTTTTTAATCGTGTGGCGGTGGGAAAACAACCGCCGGCAATACGAATTTAACCGCTATGCAGACAGCGTAGCCACCGCCTTAGAACAAAACTTTAAAAACAACCTCCAACTACTTCCCTATATCCGAAACTTTTTCCTAGCCTCAGACAAAGTAGAACCAGAAGAATTTACAAACTTTGTCAAACAAACACCCCAAGACGAGCATCCCAGCCTAAACTTTTTAGCTTGGGCACCAAAAATCAGCAACCTCGAACGCATCAGCTACGAAAATCAAAACAACCTCCAAACCCCCTTTGAGATCCGCGAAGTCAACCCCCAAGGCGAACTCGTCAGAGCCCCAGAAAGAAACCAATACTTTCCCCTTTACTACATCACCCAGCACAGCAAAAATCAACAAAATCAGGGCTTAGATATTGCCTCACAACCGGCCTACCAGCGCCTTATCCAACAAGCAACAGACACCGGCACCCTCACAGTCAGCAGCAACATCAACCTCAACAAAGTAAAAAACACAGACATTGGACTGATCGCCATCCAACCAGTGTATAACTCGAACGTCACCCCCACCACCAGGCGCGACAACCTCAAAGGCTTAGTCATCGCAGTCTTTAGCATCAGCCATATCTTTGAATCAGCCCTTGCCGGCAAAGGAGTTGGCAACCTCGACCTTTATCTGGCCGAAAAACCAGACACTACCAACCCAACATCATCACCACCACAATTTCTCGCCTTCTATGACTCCTCGACAGAACAAGTCGTAGAATTTCCCACCGCCCAAAAACTTCTCCAAACCAACAAAAAACCTAACCAAGCCATCGGAACCAAAACCATCGAATTCGGCGGACGCAAATGGACACTATACCTGCTGTCAACTCCCCGATACGAACAGATCCAAACCAAACCCTGGCGATCTTGGGCCATCTTAATCGCCGGCCTCCTCTGGACAAATATACCCGTTACCTACCTCCTCACCTCCCTATCTCGTCAACAGCAAATCGAAAAACTCGCCAGCGAACGCGCCCACCAAGCCGAACAACTGCAACAAGCCCTACAACAACTCTCCAAAGAGCAAGAAAAATCCGAAAAACTCCTGCTCAACATTTTGCCTGGGCCCATTGCCGAACGCCTCAAACAACAACCCGACATCATCGCCGACAGCTTCCCAGCAGTCACCGTACTATTTGCAGATATCGTTGGCTTCAGCCAACTCGCCACCAGAATTTCCGCCCCTGAACTCGTCGAAGTTCTCAACCAAATCTTTTCCGCCTTTGACCGGCTCACCCAAACTTACCACCTCGAAAAAATCAAAACAATTGGCGACGCCTACATGGTGGTCGGCGGTTTGCCCACCCCCCGGCCCGATCACGCCAGCGCCATCGCCGAATTTGCCTTAGCTATGCAGCAAGAAATCGTGAAATTTAACAGCCAAAACACCGAAAACTTTCACATCCGCATCGGAATTCACACCGGCCCAGTTGTTGCCGGCGTCATCGGCACCAACAAATTCATCTACGATCTTTGGGGTGATACCGTCAACATCGCCTCTCGCATGGAATCTCATGGCCTCCCCGACACCATCCAAGTCACCCAAACCACCTACCTACTCCTCAAAGACAAATTCGACTTTGAAATGCGCGGCCAGATCCCCATCAAAGGCAAAGGCGAAATGACTACCTACCTCCTCACCGGCAAACGTCGCCTATCCCAATACCCCCTACAGCATCCCATCAACCACCCATTAAAACATTTCCACCCTAACAATGACCCAAACCCCCTCCAAGTCCAGTCGGCCACCCTTCCCTCACCCACCTAACCATTGAGGAGCGTTTTTCACAACCTCCTCTCCCTAACCCTGAATATTACTTAAACTTTTACCTCCCCTTTTTGCCTTATTTTTAACCAAAAAACTCCCCCTCTCTCCGTACAAATACTTAATGCTTTTTTTCAAAAAAACTGTAATAAAAATTTAACATAAAAACAAATATGGTAGGATCTGAAAACTTAGCTATAAAGTATAAAAGCTTACAAAAAATAAACCCAAATAGACTCATAGTTTTAACAAGCAACACTAAAGCATTTCCCCCTCCTAGATTGCCTTATCCAAAACCCAAAAGCCAAAAACCGGCCTCAAACAGAGAATCTCTGGAAACCCACCTCCCGATAACTCCCCAACTACAAAAACTAATTTCCTAAAAACTCCTCCCTAAAAAAGTAGAGAATTGCCGTGTATCGAGATGTAGAAAGCCTATACCATCAAATTATTATGTCACGAGAAATTAATGCCTCAGTCGTGAATATAAGCGGACGGCAGCGGATGTTGTCCCAGCGAATTTCCCTGTTTAGCTTAAGATTAGTTTGTACCCTCGACCCATCACAACAAGAAGAAATTCGCCAGTGTCTGCTTGATGCTGTTGAATTGATGGAAAAATCTCACCAGGGATTACTCTACGGCGATCCAACTTTACAATTACCCGGCCATCCCTCAAAAGAAGTTCATTCCCTTTACTTTGAAGCCCCGCACTACGTCAATCAAAAAGTGCAACAATATATTCAAGAAACAGGAAAATTGCTAACCAGCCCCAATGAAAATTTAACCCTAGACAACCCCCACTTAAACTATATCATTAATGCCGCATCAGGGGAATTAATTCAAGCCTTAGATGCCGTAGTTACTCAATACCAAAAAGAAAGCGAAATCCAACAAAAAGCTTTTGAGAAAACTTTAGTAGAACTCTATAATAAAAGCCAAGCCGCTACCCAATTTGCCCAAAAACGTAACCTGGAAATACAGGAAACTTTAACGCAATTACAACAAGCCCAAGCCCATCTTATCCAAACGGAAAAAATGTCTTGTTTAGGTCAACTATTGGCAGGTGTAGCCCATGAAATTAATAACCCTGTGACTTTTTTGTATGGCAATATTAATCATGCCGAAAATTATATCACAGATATCGTTGAGTTACTAAAACTTTACCAAAAATACTATCCAACCCCAGCCGATGAAATTCAAGACTTCATAGAATCAATCGACCTAGATTTTTTGTTGGAAGACTTGCCAAAAGTTACCAACTCTATGAAAATCGCTTCAGATCGCATTCTTCAAATTGTTTTATCTTTGCGTAATTTTTCGAGAAAAGATGAGGGAGAAAAGCAAAATACGGATATTGAGGCCGGCATCGAAAGCACCCTGTTAATTTTGCAGCACCGTTTCAAAGAGAAAACAGGTAAAGAAGAAATTAAAATCATCAAAGAATTCGCCAAATTACCCGCCATCGAGTGTTATGCCGGCCCCCTCAATCAAGTTTTTATGAATTTGATTACTAATGCTATGGATGCCTTAGAAGAATGCCAAGAAAATCGAAAAAACTGTGCTTATACCCCAACAATTCGCATTCGCACTGAACTAAAATATCCTGATAAAATTAGTATCCGAATTGCAGATAATGGCCCCGGTATCAGAGAAGAAGTAAAAGAGCGTTTATTTGAACCATTTTTTACGACAAAACCTATAGGTCAAGGTACCGGCCTGGGACTTTCCATCAGTCACCAAATTGTTGTTGAAAAGCATGGAGGTTCGCTGAAATGCGTATCTGTACTTGGACAAGGAACAGAGTTTTTAATTGAGTTGCCGGTGCGCCTAAACCAACTTTGTCCAGACAAGGTAACAGGCGCTACCCAGTCACAACTCAGGTAAGTAGTAGGGGCTTTAGTCCCTCAAAAATCGACTGCTTGCTGTAGAAATGTAGCTGCTCTTGCTATCATCAAATTAAAATCCTTCCAAGAGCAGGTAAAATTTTATGGCAGTTAAAAAGCAGTTTAATAGTTTTCAAGACTTATTGATGGGTTCGGATCTGCCGGTGTTAGTCGATTTTTATGCGCCTTGGTGTGGCCCCTGCCAAATGATGGCACCCATCCTTGAACAAGTCAACCAACAGTTAAAAAACCGGCTCATAGTCGTCAAAATTAACACAGACAACTATCCTCAATTAGCCAGCCATTATCACATAGAAGCCTTACCCACTCTCGTGCTGTTTAAAAACGCTCAGCCAGTTGACCGGCTCGAAGGAGTCATGCAAGCTCAAACTTTAATCCAGCGCTTGCAAGCCTTTATTTAAAACCCCCCCAGAGTTCTCACCAAAAATTTTAATAAAATATTCCCAAAGCAGGTTTACGGCAAAGTAACCTGGTTTTTTGTCTTTTTCCGCTTTACTCAAACAAAACACTCCCTAGAGAGCTTGACAATTTAACTAAAACAAAGATACATAAGCTAGATGTAAACCCCATAAAATTCAAGCACTCAAAACCCCCTAAAAGCATCAGAGCCAATCTAAACGCCCCAAAAAAACGCCAAACCGGCATCCTTTTAAACACTTTAGCAAATAAGCATCCTGATTTGACTTTATTCTCTTGTAAAAAAAAATAGCCCTCAACAATATTTTCTGCGGAGTAAAAGCCGGTTCCTAGAAAAGACAATTTCTAACCAAACATAGCCATATTCAAACAAACATTAAATTAACAATCAGGAGCAAAATAATGACAGCAAATAGCGCACATATCAAGCGGTTGATAGAAACAAAACAATGTCAAGGAGGCGATTTAGTTGAAGCAAACCTGGCTCATTTTAACCTCAACGGCGCCGATCTTTCTGGAGCCAAACTCATGTTTGCCAACCTAAACGGAGCCAACTTGATCAGCGCCAACCTCAGCGGAGCCGATCTCAGCTATGGCAACTTAGTTGCTGCCGAATTAATAAAAGCCGACTTAAGCGGAGTAGACGCCAAAGGCATCAACCTCATCGACGCCAAACTCACCAATACCAACCTCAGAGGCGCAGAATTAACATTTGCCAACTTAGTCAACACCAGCCTGCAAAACGCAAGTCTTGGGGGAGCAGACTTGCAAGGCGCAAACTTAATCGGAGCAAACCTAGAAGCAGCCAACCTCAGCGGAGCTAATCTCAGCGGCGTAAACTTAGGAAATGCCAGCCTTGGAGGAGCCAACTTATCCAACGTCAACCTCAGCGAAGCTCGCTTAGTGGGAGCCGATCTCAGAGATGTTAACCTCAGCGGAGCCGATCTCAGCAGCGCCAACTTACTTAACGCCAACCTCAGCGGCGCAAACCTCACCGGCGCTAACATCTCAGGAGCCAACCTCAGCAGAGCTAATTTAGAAGGAACCATCGGACTTTATCTGGATAACGCAGCCTCAGTCCGGCCAAAAAGCGGTGTCGGCAGAGAGCCAGACAGAGCCGCAGTGGTACCCTATGGAAGTTTAGTACAGGCAGCCTCTTCAACAAACAACTCAAAAAGCTTAGGCATTCAGCGTTCAGGGTTGAGTTAACCGGCTGCATCTGAGTGGTTTGCGGTGTTTTGGAGATAACAGATATGCTCAAGTCCGGCGGATATTAAAACAACACCAATCTTGTCGGCGCCACAGCGTCGCCACCACCCAGCCATGTTGCTCAAGAGTATCAGCCACCGGCTTTGCTTGCTCTAGCAAAACCCCACTGATCACACCCCAAGTTGTTGTTTTAACAAGCGGTTCCAACTGAGGAATTAAATCAATAATCACCTCAGCCAAAATATTACACACAATCCCATCGACCGGCCCCGAAGCCATTTCAATTACCCGCTCCACACTCCCCAATTCTGTTTGTAAAACTTCCGTATTAACTTGGTTGAGTTCCTGGTTACTGCGTGTAGACTTAATTGCCAAAGGGTCAGTATCCACCGCGTAAACTTGTTTGGCTCCCAGCAGGATTGCACCAATCGATAAAATCCCTGAGCCACAGCCAATATCGGCTACAACGGCATCTGTTTCTTCATAGGAGAGGCGCATTTCGATAGCTTCGAGGCAAAGTTGAGTTGTGGCGTGGGTGCCGGTGCCAAACGCCACCCCTGGATCAAGACGCAAAACGTGACGGGTGGGATTTTCTGGCAGCGGCAACCAAGCCGGGTAAACCAATAACTTATCTCCAATCTCGATGGGGTGCCAGTATTGCTTCCAACTGCTAGACCAGTCATCCTCATCAATTAAATGCCAGTGCGCCGCCGGCGATGGCAAACCCACACACACCGCATCTTGTCGCAACCATAAAGATAAAGCCGCCAGATCCAAAAGCTGCGCTTGTTCTTCTGGTAAATAAGCGCTAACCAAGCAAGCATAACCTTTTATTTGACAAGCAGTACCCCGACAGCCAAATTCTTCCAGCCGCCAAAACACCGTATCTTCAAGGGCTGGATCGCACAAAACCTGAATTTCCCACCAGCTATGCGTCATAGCATACCAATAATTAATTTTATATGTTTGAGTTTAAAAAGAATGCCGACAGCAGCTTTTTATGTATAGCAACTGTAAAGGCAACGCTATAGAAACCGAGATGCCTGAGAAGCCCATTGTCAATGGATAATTAAAAATTGACAATGGACAAATTTCTCAGATTGCTTAAAGCGTTACCGTATAAGCATCTCGAATACCGGTAACTTTGATAATTTCTGCCAAAATGCCCTCTGGTAGGGGGTCATCCAAGCTTAACACCATCACCGCATCGCCCCGGACAATTTTGCGGCCCACCTGCATACTGGCAATATTGACATTAAAGCTGCCTAAAAGTGAGCCAATTTTGCCAATAATGCCCGGTAAATCCCGGTGCAAGGTAAACAACATATAACGAGAAGGCGGCACATTGACAGGGAATTCATCGACATCAGTAATGCGAATTTCCCCATCTCCCAAAACTGCACCGGTCACGGAATGCTCACCTAGAGAGCCTTTGGCTTCCAGATGCAGTGAGCCGGTGTAGTCGCGGATATTGGTATCGCGGGTTTCAATAACGCGAATGCCCCGCTCTTTGGCTTCTATGGCCGCGTTGACATAGTTAACTCGCTCGCGCAGGGCGTTGGTTAGCAAACCTTTTAAGGCGGCCACAACAATCGGCTTGCTTTCGTTGGAAGCTAACTCACCTTGTAATCTCACATGAAGAAAATCAACTCTTCCACCGGCCAACTGGCTCACTAAGTTACCCAGAGTTTCTGCCAATTGTAGGTAGGGTTTGAGTTTTTCCATGACATCGGGATATAACCCCGGAATATTCACTGCACTGCGGGCCGGCAATCCCAGCAGCACATCCCGAATTTGTTCAGCCACATCAATAGCAACGTTGATTTGTGCTTCGGTGGTGGAGGCGCCCAAGTGGGGAGTTAAGATGATTTCTTTGCCGAGTTGTCTTAACGGAGAGTCGGCTTCGAGGGGTTCATTGCTAAACACATCAAGGGCTGCACCGCCAATTCTACCTTCTTTTAAAGCAGTAGCGAGGGCAGCTTCATCAATAATGCCACCGCGAGCACAGTTAATAATCCGGGCTGTTGGTTTCATTTTAGCCAGAGTTTCTGTGCCAATTAAATTGGTGGTTTCTGGGGTTTTGGGGATGTGCAAGGTAATATAATCAGCCTCGCGGAATAATAAATCCAAATCCACTAACCGGCATCCTAATTGATCGGCGCGTTCGGTGGAAATGAAAGGATCGTAAGCCAATAACTTCATCCCCATTGCTTTGGCAGCGGTGGCGACGTGGGAACCAATTTTGCCTAAGCCGACAACCCCAAGAGTTTTTTTATAAACTTCGGCACCGACGAAGGTTTTACGATCCCAACCGCCGTTTTTTGTCGAAGCGTTGGCGTCGGGAATGTAGCGAGAAAGCGCTAACATCATCGCTAGGGCGTGTTCAGCGGCGGCGATGGTGTTGCCTTCTGGTGAGTTGACCACCACAATACCTTGGCGGGTGGCTGCCGGTACATCAACGTTATCTACTCCCACACCGGCACGGCCAATAATTTTTAGTGATGTGCCGGCTTCGATCATTTCTTTGGTAACGCGGGTGCCTGAGCGAATCATTAATGCGTCATACTCTGGTATAATCCGCACCAATTCTTCTGGTGATAGACCTGTTTTGATGTCTACTTGGGCAACTTGAGAGAGAATATCAATTCCGGCAGAGTCAATTGGATCGGATACTAGAACCTTTGGCATGATTAGGGTAATTGAGTGCGACTAGGGCGGGTAAATTGCCGTTGAGTGGGGCGGCAGCAGTTTGGGGGCAGGACGACCGGCTTTTTTTTAAGCCCAATGATTAGGCAATTTTAACCGCAGTAGCACATTCTATCTTTTCTGGGGACAGAACTTTGCGAAATGACTAAAAGTTTTTAGCTTTGGGGGCAATTTTTTGTTTGTCGCCCTAGTCTGGCATTCCCTGATAGGCTTTAATTAAGGTTAATTTGTTTTTCCTGACTTTTCTCTGTTGATTTTGGCCGGTTCACTTTTAACCGTTTACTTTTGGCTTGTCCACGTTTAAGTTTTGATCTCTTAATATCGCACTCTATGAATTATCTTGTGGCTGTTCTACCGGATCGTATTCAAGCTGAAGCTGCTTATGTGGCTTTGGAAAAGGAAGGTTTGCCAATGAGTCAAGTGGCTATTTTGGGCAAGGGTTACAAAAGTGCTGATGAGTATGGTTTGATTGACCCTAATGAGCAGGCCGGTAAGCAAGCAAAGCTGATGGCGACTTGGTTGGTGCCGTTTGGTTTTGTGGCGGGTGTTGCTTTTAGTCTAAGCACCGGTTTGGATACTTTTGCTTGGGCGGGCGAGTGGGGTAATCATTTTATTGGCGGTTTGTTGGGCGCCGGCTCTGGTGCGATGGGTAGTGCGTTTGTCGGTGGCGGTACCGGTTTGATTTTTGGTAGCGGTGATGCTTTACCCTATCGTAATCGTTTGAAGTTGGGTAAGTATTTAATTGTGGTCAATGGTGATGAAAGTTTGACTCGCAAAGCTACGCTGATTTTACGCCGGTTTGATCCCGAAAATATCCAGGGTTATGCTGATTACAGTCAAATGTAATTAAATCATAATTTAAAACCCGGTTTTTCTCAAAAGCTGGGTTTTCTACAAGATGTTTTTTTCTGGGCATCTTAGCATGAGGGATAGCAAACCTGGAAATGTCTTAAATTTCTTTGGCTTAGGGGTTTTTAGCAGCCTGTTCTCTCCTGCTTCCAACTGATACAAATCTACAATATTTTAGACTAAAAATTTTTTTTGCCCTCTATCTAAAGTTGTATTACAATATTTAACCTTTCTGGCATTTAATACAAAATTTAAGTTAAGATAAGCTTGTCAAAATTTGAGGATAAAACAAGCTATGTCAACTTTGTATGAAAAACTAGGTGGTGCTCAAGCCGTTAAACTGGCTGTCGATAATTTTTATGACCGTGTGTTACAGGATGATCGGGTTAAGCACTTCTTTGATGGCATGGATATGGTTAAACAAAAAGGCCATCAACGAGCATTTTTAACTTATGCCTTTGGGGGGGCTCCTCAATATGATGGACGGGCAATGCGTGAAGCTCACAAACAGTTGGTAGAGGAGCAAGGTTTAAAAGGCGAGCATTTTGATGCTATTGCTGAGAATTTGCAGCTAACACTTCAGGACTTGGGAATTGCTGAAGAGTTGATTTCTGAAGTGATGGCTGTAGCCGGTGCACCTAGCCATCGTAGGGATGTTTTAAACCAGTAAAACACGAGTTTAATTTCTCAATTTATCGCATTTGGAAAAGATAAAAGCCAGTTTATAATCCCCTGTTTTTTATAATAAACTGGTCTTTTCTGTACCGCAGTCATCAGAAAAACCCTATCTTTTCCTGTTCACCGCTCGCCAGTTTCCCATTGTGCCATTAAGCCGACTCGCTGAATAGCTACTTTTAAAGCTTGATTAATTGGCATTCTTTGATTGCCTAAAGATGGCTCAATATTACTAAGCTGAAAAGCAATTTCTGAAAAACTCGCCACCGGCAGTCCACCGGCAATACTTTCTTTCACTTTTTGTACCATTTCTGGCATAATTTCTTTATGATACCGGCAGGCTGCCAATTCCGCTCCACCTTGTTTATTTTTCACCGCCGCAAAGCCAAACAACCGGCACACACTGGGACGAAAAGCATATATTGAACACCGGCCATTTCCGGCAATAAATAAATCAGGTTCATAAAAGATACATCGGCCTTCCCAATTCACTGTATCGGCTTTTTCTATTAATTCTTGAAATTGTTTTTTCTGGAATAATTCTAAGGCAATTGGTAGCATTTCTAGCGGTGTTGTTTCAATGTCTGGGTTTTCGCAACATCTGCCGCAGCCTGGGGGGCATTTTAGGCCGGTTGTTTGGGCAAGTTTTTCTGTCTGTTTGTCGATTTTTTCGTACAGTTCTTTTACTTGGTTGGCAATTTCTTGATTTGTCATTATTTTAGGTTTCTATCTGGTTTCGTGTTTTTATTCTATATGTATGTGGGTTTTTGTGGTATTATGGTTTGATGTGCAATTATGGGGGGTTTTTAAACCGCAGATAAACGCAGATGAACGCAGATGGACGGCGATGGGTTTATTGCTTTTTTTATGGTATGATTAAGAGGCGGTTTGGGTTTTAAGTTGGAAATTTAGGGTACAAAAGAAGAGTTGGGGTTGAATTTTAGTTATGTTGCCACGAGAGGATTTGTTAAAAGGGGTTGAAAATCGAGACACGCTGGCCCGCATTATTGACCAGGCTGATCAGGCTATCAAAACTTGGGAAGTTGTGGCTACGGATTTTCTTTCGCCGCCAGAAATTGTGGAAGCGCAGCAAGCTTTTTCTCGCTTAACAGAAGTGCAGCTAGTGGCGTGGGGAGGATACCCACAAGCAGAACGACAAAGATTAGCAATTGCCCGTGCAGAATTGCCTCTGGATACTTCACAAGTGGAGATTGCAGCGTTAGATATTGCTGGTAATTTTTTATTTGATACGGCAACTCATCGAGATTTTTTAGGGTCAATGTTAGGGTGTGGTATTGTCAGGGAAAAAACCGGCGATTTAATTGTTTTGGGAGAACGCGGTGCTCAGGCGATTGTTGTGCCTGAATTGCTAGAATATTTGGAGATGCACTTAAAACAGGTTCGTTCGGTGCCGGTGACAGTTCGCCGTATAGAATTAAGTGAGTTAAAAATTAGGGAACCGAAGAAAAAAGAGTTAACTACCACAGAAGCTTCTATGCGGTTAGATGCTATTGCTTCGGCGGGTTTTGGGATGTCTCGCAGCAAAATGGTAGAGTATATCGAAGGCGGTGATGTGCGGGTAAATTGGAAGGAAATTAGCCAGCCTAGTTATCAAGTGAAAAGCGGTGATTTAATTGCAGTTCGGGGGAAAGGCCGGTTGGAAGTTGGCGAAGTTGCTGTTACGAAAAAGGAAAGATTCCGGATACAGTTAACGCGGTATATGTAGGGGTTGCTGAATAAATTGCCGAGCGCAAGAGTCAGAATGAAAGTTAGAAGAAACTTTGCCAGCTAGTTTTTTCTAATTTAAAGTAGAATGATTGTAGGATGGCAATGCCCACCTTGATCGAGATCGTTAATGGCGAAACTCTACCGTCTCAAACATTGAGGCTGCTACGATGACTTCTTCACTGCCTAAATCAATGGTTTCTCAGATTACAACTCCTCAACATTTGCCACCCTTGGAAAATGGTGATCGATTAATTCGTCCAGAATTCGAGCGTCGTTACAGCGCTATGCCAGAAGTAAGAAAAGCCGAACTAATTGAAGGAGTTGTTTATATGGCATCACCATTACGCTTTAGACCTCATGCCAAACCGCACGCCGATCTGATCGGTTGGCTGTGGACATACAAAATCGCTACGCCACAGTTGGAAATGGGAATTGAACCAACAGTAAGGTTAGATATCGACAACGAACCGCAGCCGGATGGGGTATTATTAATCAGTCCAGAAAGTGGCGGGAACTCAACTTTGAGCGAAGATGGATACCTGGAGGGAGCGCCAGAATTGATGGTAGAAATTGCGGCGAGTAGTGCGGCAATAGATTTAGGTGATAAGAAACGTGCCTATCGGCGGAATGGGGTACAAGAATACATCGTTTGGCAGGTATTTGACCAAAGGATTGATTGGTTTAGTTTGCAAGATGGTGATTATGTTTCGTTGATGCCAAATGAGCAAGGTGCGATTTGCTCTGTTGTGTTTCCGGGATTATGGTTAGATGTTGCGGCGATGCTGCAAGGAAATATGCAGCAAGTATTGGCAATTTTACAAGCTGGAATTAATTCGCAGGAACATCAAACTTTTTTACAACACTTAATAGCTCAGCAGCAAGGCTAGAGAAACCTTCCATAATAATAATCAATTTTGGCAACAAGTTATAATATATTGCCTAAAAACCGGCGCTAAATTAAACAACATTTTTTCTGCTTCTATTGGTTTAAGTAAGTAGCGTTTAGTTAAAGATTGTAAGCCATTAATCAAGTCCATTGATGACAAGGATAAAGCTTGTCTTAAATCTTCTCTTGACACGGCCTGATCGTACTTACTCAATTCTACCGCTATTTGTTGCTCTACGGCTGATAATCTTTTAAATAATTCGTTTAACATAAATTTTATCTCCTCGGTCAAAATTAAACTATCTTCTGCTAAAAATTCAGATACTTTCCCACCAAAAATATTTTTAATCAAAATAGCAATATCTTTTAAATAAACCGGATTACCTTCATATAGATTAAGCAGCTTTAACCACTTTTCTTCATCTTTCAATCCTAAGTTTTTCAATATTGCGGTACTATCTAACCCTTTTAATTCCAAGCACTTAACAGGATGGAATTCCTCATCTAAGCAAAGCATTTCTTGGCATTGTTCTTGACTGATTAAGATTAAACTACTTTGATGCTCAATCTCTATCATTTTGCTGAAAAAGGTTTTATATTCTTTGTATTCTGTTTTGTAATGTCCGGCAAATTGTCCGCTGGTAAATAACTCTTGCACGTCATCAAGGATAATTAAACATTTTTGCCGGTTTAAAAGGTTGAAGAAATGGTTTAATTTGTTGTCAGATTGAATATTATCGGGATTAATTAGTGTGAAAATGTCAGTAATAATGGTATCTAAAGATGGGGATAGTTTGATGCTTTTCCAGATGATTACATCGAATTGTTGTAGATGGCGATCTACAAACTTTTTGACGAGGGTGGTTTTTCCAATTCCGCTGATTCCTAAAACTGATATGAGGCGGGGGTTTTGAGTGGTTAACCACTGCGATAGGGTTTCGAGTTCGGTTTCTCTTTCGTAAAAATGAGTGATTTTCGGTGCTAGGGTTAAATCGTGATAACTTGTGTTTTTGGTTGTTTTCCCTTCCTTATTGATAGATTGATTTTGTTCCGCTGGAGGAGAAAAGGGACAATAAGTAATATTCGTATTTACACCAACAACAAAATGATGAGAATTTCTAACTCTTTCTAACGTCCAAGAAAAATTAGATTTATTGATATCTTCTCCCAACTGTTCCGATAAAATCTTATATAATTCACGGCTAACATCTCCAACATAGTTTTTATCATAGCCAAAATCATCTGCAATTTCTTTATAAGTTTTACCTTCCCAAACCCCTTGAATGACTGTTTTTTGCAGATCGTCTAGGTGTTCACCTGTTTGTTTCTCGACTAACCGATCTACAAATTGTAAAACTTCCTTAATAGTCATAGAGGTAAGCAGGATAAGGGTTTTGGGCATTATAGCTTAGTATAAGCCAAGAAAATCAGGTTTTTTCTGGGTTTTACTTAAAAATTTGTTACAAAAAATCCTATCAAATCTGTTTTTTTCAGTTAGTAGTGTTTAGCACAAGAGATTTACTATATAACAGATAACTTTTTACTGGTCAGATAAGGTTCTACTTTGTTAAGTAAAACACGGCCAGCGCTAGATACTAAGGAAAAAATGAAACTTATTCGTAAATTTGCCGCCGTTGGGGCGATGTGTCTGGTTTTTGCTGGAGTAGCAGAGCAAGCGGCGCAAGGACAACAGCGCACTACTTCTTTATTTTCAAGTAGCTGCGTTAAGAGCGGCGGATGGATGCAAAGCAATCAGCAGGATATTTCTATAGGTAGACAGGCCTTTACCCAAATTTTTATTATTGGTAATAGTAACTCATTAATTACCTGTAGGATTAGACCTGCTGGCTCTCAACCAAGGTTTAAAACTCTTCGTTTAGCTTTTGGTATTGCTGATAACAGACGTGCTAATCAACCAGCAACTGTAAACGTTTATCTTGATGGAAATTTGGCTGCATCCAGAACAGTGTCCGCAGGGGAAAAATCCCTTGTCATATTGGATGTCAGCAGGATCAGTAGTGTTGCCATAGAAGTTCCGGCGGATAACTATTCTCAAAAAGTTTCATTTGTCCAAGCCCTACTTGAGCCTATTTCCTCATCTCCAGGTCAGAGGCAATAACTATGAGTATCAGCAGACGTAAATTTACTAAATTAGCTGTTTTAGGTGGCGCTTCCCTGGCAACTACATCGGGTATATTTTTCCCAAAACCAGCCGAAGCGTTTATTTTCGGATTGTTGTTGAGAGCATTATCATCCCGTGCTGTTTTTGGTGGCTTAGTGCGCTTTGCTGCTGGTAGAGCTATTCGAGGTGCATTGTCCGACGCATTTGGCCCTTCTCAAGACGAACTTTTGGCAATTCAATTAGCAGACCGCGATTTTGTTGAGCGTCAATTCAGAGAAAACAAAACCGAACTTGCACGCGCTCAAACTACCGTTTTTTGGGGACAACAAAGACAAGATAAATGGGGGCCCAATGTGGGTTTTGGCTTTGTTCAAAAGTATCAAGATGAAACTACCACTGCTAAAATTACCGGCCCCACAATGGCAGGTATTCATGTTGCTACTCAAGTGCTAGGTCAACAGGGACTTTCTCCTAATTTGGTTGCAGATTCACTTTTACCTGTATATTCACAATTTGATGATTGGTGTAGTTGGGAAGGAGATACTTTCCCAAATGGAACTGGAAATCGAAATGTTTGTTTTCAAAGCTATCGTACAGTCTTGGGTGAAGTGACTTCTCGCTATGAATTAATTCAACCCGGTCGGGGTGGACGTGGTAATGTTGAGTTAACTATTGAAGCTGGCGGTTTGCCTCGCCGTGACATCATTGTTGAAGTTAAATTTGCATAATTTTTTAGCTATGAAAACACATTTAAGACTAACTGTTTCTTTAGTTATCCTTTTGGGATTATCTTTCCAAGCTGAAGCTAAAAATTTATATACGTCTCAGGAACCTGTAAGTGAAATTGGTATTTCAGCCAATGGTGTAAATGAAATTTTAGCCAAAAGAAATACTATCATTCCACGACCTGGAAAAGGTGATTTGAATGATGCTTTGAGTGGATTTACAAACCCAACTTTTAGAGTAAGTCGTTCTGTAGCTTTTACGTTGAATAGAAGTGGTATGCGGCATATTCTCCAAAGTCATCATCCTAAGTATTGGGATGGTTCTAAAGAAGAGTACCAAACATTTTTTGATGAAAAGATGAATTATCGTGATATTGTGGAAGAAATTAGAGACGTAGTAGAAGAAAATAAGAAAATACTTAATAGTCTCAGTCCTAATCAACAGTGTCAAGTTACTGCTACTATCGGTGGTATATTCAAGCGAAGAAGTTATGTTTTAGGCGTGAAATCAGGTAGGCTTATCGGTCAGTTTTTCCCAAAGCATCCAGATTACAAACTTACCAACCCTTGCCGGTAGATAAAGTATTTGTTAGGCTATTATTCCGACCAATCAACTAGCAAGAAGAATCTCTGATGAAAACATCTCGTTTCAAAGTTTATTCAGCAAGCCCTATGTAAACAAATGCCCGAACCCTTATAAATATAAGTTTTTAAAAACCCGGCTCCTCAAGGAAACCGGGTTTTTGCAAGCATTAATTAAGCCAAAGTTGCCAACTCTTCCGCAGAAATATAACCGCTATCTTGCAAGGCTTTTAATACCTTTTCCACACTTTCTTCCTCAGATTCCAGATCAGTACGGCACTCAACATCTGGCTGTTCTGGAGACTCATAAGGATCATCAATGCCGGTGAAATGCTTAATTTCTCCAGCACGAGCTTTTTTGTAAAGACCTTTCACATCTCGACTTTCACAAACATTCAGAGGCGCATTCACAAACACCTCAACAAAATTGGCAATTCGACCACGAACTTCGCGGCGCATTTCCCGATAAGGAGAAATCGCAGATACCAAAACAATCACGCCATTTCGCGTCAAAAGATGCGCCACAAAACCAATGCGGCGGATATTTTCATCGCGGTCTTCTTTAGAAAAACCCAAACCCTTCGTCAAATTTTCCCGAACAATATCACCATCGAGAATTTCCACCATATAACCGCGCTCTCGCAGTTTTTGTTCCACTGCACGGCTAATCGTTGTTTTTCCGGCACCCGATAAACCCGTGAACCAAACGGTTACTCCACGTTTTTCCATTGTTTCCTTTTCCTCCAGAATTGTTAAAATTACAGCTTTTTGTACGTTGAGGTTGGCGGAGCCATTTGAGATTGAATCAGAGCAGTTATTTCAGGGCGATGTATTCTTAAATCCTGGGTAGAATTTCTGCCTTTCATCGCCCCATCCACGCACCAAAGAAAGCAAATTAGCCGTCTTCGATCCACTCTAATTTAGCTGTTCGGTCTCCTAATTTGGCCGCAAGCGTTGAAGAACCGCAGACAATCAGTTTTTGTGTGCCAGCGTTTAAGAGTTCATCCACATAAATGCTGGGAGGAACTTCTTTAAGAGCCGTTTCAACCGACAACCCTGCCTGAGAACCATCCTTGAGAGCTTCTTGTAAGATATCTGCTGCTAAAGCACGATAGCCTTCTAGCATGGACGCTTGCAAGTTGCGCTGGGATGAAAGACCCAACCAACCTTGCTCGCCTAAGTCCTGTACTAACTCATCCAAAGCCTCTGGGTCTATCAAAAATACCACATTCAAGGCAACACCCTCGATCCTCTGGCCGAGAGACGCTTGGCTTTCACTCAGGCTAACAGCCAACTCCAACCCGCGAGAGAGCGCTTTTTCGTAAGCATAAGGATTTGTCAACACTAGCGTCACGAGCGCCATCTTACCACCTCAAACCCACGAGGGGCCAGTATATTTTGCTCATCAGTAAAAACAGCAAACACCCAATTAAATCAAGCCACAGTCCCCAGCGCAAGACGGCTAAAGGCTTAACATAACCACTACCGACAGCAATGGCAATAGCAGGGGTACTTACGGGAAACATAAATCCTAAACCAGCCGGGACAACAACGCCAAGGGTGATAGCGCGGGGATCTATGCCATAACTGGCTGCTAAAGACAAAGCCACCGGCATCAACACCGCCACCGTTGCAGCGTTGCTCATAAATTCTGTCAGCAGCAAGGAAATTAAAACAACTGCTACAAAAATAATTGTCGAACTTTGAATGCCTAAACCCAAGAGTTGTTTTGTCACAGCTTCAGTGGCGCCGGTGGAGTCAAGTGCTCCACTCAAAGCAATGGCGCTACCATACATGACGATAATTCCCCAGTTGACATCTTCTTCAACTTCCCGCCATTCGGCAATTCCCAAGACAAAGGCTAAACCAACTCCCAAAAAAGCTATCGTGTCTAGTCCCCAACTATCGCCTTTTATTAACCACAGGACAATTACAAATACAATTAAACCGGCTGTCAACATTTCGCGGCGAGAAATGGGCCCCAGTTGTTTGTTGCGGACTTGTAAAAACTTTTGTGCTGCTTTGAGGGATACTTTTTCGTCTCCCATTACTAATAAAAGTAAGCCGTAAGCAACCAATCCCAAGACTATCACCACCGGCATTGACCACAGTGTCCATTCTCCAAAGCTGATCGTTTGGCCGGTGGCATTTTGCAAGATTCCTAATGCTAGGGGCCCTCTTGCGCCGCCGAGTAAGGTAGCATTAGAACCAATCACAGCCCCCCAAGCCATAGCCATAAACGCGGCTAAACCGAACTTGGTGCCGGCTTTGGCTCCTGTGGCGCGGACAACTTCGAGGACGATGGGAAATAACATGGCGGCGACGGCGTGGGCGATAATAAAACACGACATCAGGGCGCCGATGCCTAATATTGCTCCAAGTAAGGAACTTTGGGTTTTACCAAACCGCGAGACAACTGCTAAGGCTAAACGGGTACTCAGTCCCGACCGCATGATCGGGCTGCTGAGAATCAAAACACCCAAAACGAAAAAGACGGCCCAATTTCCAAAGTAGGTATAGGTGCTTTTTTGGGAGATTGCGCCGCTAAAAGGCAGTAAGGCTAAAATCAGGATGCCGGTGACGGGTAAGGGTAGGGTGTTTGTTGCCCATAAAAATACGGCGACTCCAAAAACGGCGAGTGACCGTCTCGCTTCGACGGTATAGCTGGCCGGTAAGGGTATTACCATTACCGTGAGGTAGATGGCGAGGGCTACCAAACTCCAAATCCAGCGCCCTTGTGATGAGGTAGCATACTGCAAAAAGGCGCGGAATCGGTCGGGTATCTTTAGATTTGCTGGTGTTTCATTCATGCCGGTGTTTAGCCCAACTTTATTTCCTAAGTTTTTATCTTTACATATAATAATTATTTCCCTGAAATTTCTTAGAAAAAAAATGTTTGTTTTGTAACAATTTTTCCCAGCCCGTCTTTTCTTCTCCACCGTCTGTAAAAAATTAGTAAATATTAAGTGAAGAAACATTAAAAAGGCTTGGCAAAACGAGAAAAATGGTTTAAAAAGAGACGATTATTTTTTAGAGCCGTAACGTCGGGGTGGCTACTCATCGATTAACTCTTGATATAAAATCGGCTTTTGGTTGGCGGTTTTTTCGCGTTGCTTGTTTTTGTGCTCATGGCGTCTTATTTTTTAACCGCCGATCTAAGGCTGGCAAAATGCCTTTCCCACCGATTAACGCAGATGTGCTGAAGATAGGAATTTTGGGTTATTTTAGTGTTTAGCGTTTATCGCCGCTACCGGCTGTGTTTTGGAATTTTAAATTTATCTTTAAGTAAGGGATATTGGCGGGTTTTTGCTGCTCAAATTTGTAATTTTTGAGGAATCAAGGTAGGAAAATATCGTTTGTACATAGATTTTTTGTCAAACAGCTTATTTGGGATAAATTTAGATTTATAATAAATTCAAGCGAGATCAGGAGATATCTTTGCTTAGTCACCAGTTACCCGTTCCTCTCTATTGCCTATGTATCGTCTCAATAACCGCGCTTTTGATATTTTACAGGCAGAAGTTAAAAACATGACCGGCAATCAGGGAACCGGCAAAGTTCAGCGAGAAATTATTCTCAAACGTTTGGAAAAGTTGCGATTGCAAAAAGGCGAACCGGCCAACGAACAAGAACTGCAAGCAACCTTGAACGATATTTTACCCAATTTTAGCCAAGCTGTCCTCAAAAAAGCCGCTGTTGCTAACAAGAAAAAATCAAATAGTTCTTTAGGTTGTTTGTTTGGTTTGCTGTTGTTTGGAGGGGGGATGGCGGGGTTGGTTTGGTTGGTTAATTTGCCGTTTCCGATGATTAGAAAGCCGGTGGCAAATGTGGCGCCGCTGTTGTTGTTACCCAGCTATATTGCAATGGATAATGATTATAAACAAGCGACGGCTTTGGTAGAGCAAGCTGACCAATTGGTGAATAAAGCAACGAGTGGGGCGGATATTGAATTAGGAGAGCAAAAAGTTAAAAAAGCCCAAGAACATCTTAATCGCTTGCCGGTCTGGTTTTTGGGATATGAACCAAAGTTTTATTGCAGTTTGTTTGCTTGTAGCTGGCGATTTACCTTTGATGAATTTGAAAGAGCAAGAAAAAACATCGGCAGAATGGAAGCCATTGTTTTTCAAGAAAGAAATGCTCAAATTAAATTAAGCGAAGCTGAAACAGCTTTAAATACAGCTAAATCACAATATCAACAAGCCGCAGCAGGGGAACCTCAACAAAAAGCAATTACAGCATGGCAAACAGCGATAGATCAAATGAGAGAACTGCCAAAAGAAACTTTAGCTTATCAAATGGTACAGCCGAAATTAAGCGCGGCTGAGAGAGATTTTGTCCAGGTTGTCGGAGATGCAGCCGGCAGGACAAATTCAAATAATTTAATTGAAGCGGCAAAACAGTATGCACTTTTAGCAGCGCAAGCTTCCCAAAATCCGCCGCATCCAGCCAAACAGTGGGAAGAAATTGGCAGTTTGTGGGAAGAAGCTATTAAACAATTAAAAATGGTTGGGGTGAAAGAATCGGGATATGTTGATGCTCAAAAAAAATTAGCCGAATATCAAAAAAACTTAGGCACAGTGAGATTGAGAAAACAAATGGAAGAAGAATCAGTTAAAGCTTTACAAGATGCCAAACAACTGATACCATATTGGCAAACAATGGCAGGACAAGAAAAGGCCAATGGGGGAAGATTGAGCGCCGAATTGCAAAAAATTATTAATGAATTAGAAAGCGTAAAAACAGGAACAACAGCCCATAAAGAAGCCCAAGAATTGTTAAAATTTGCCAGAGAAAGTCAGAAACAATTACAGCAAAATTAGCTTGCTGCTTTACTTTTAGCAGCCAAAAAGTGAAAATAAGCTGCTCGCCAATCTAAAGCCCCATCTCTAAAATGGTCTAAACCCCCATCCCAAAAGTGTAATTTTCTGTAACAGTAGTAAAACAACCCCGGTCACCAAAAACCTCTTGCAGCCAACCTACCACCTATCCGCGTTAATCTGCGTTAATCTGCGGTTAAAAAACAAACTGCAAGAAATCGCTCAGACATTTGGTGTCAGAAAAAACTACCATAGAAATCTATGCGTCAATAACTCGTGAGTATGAGCTATTGCCTAAACCCTAACTGTTCGCAGCCTCAAAATCCACTCTCAGTTAAGTTTTGCCTCAGTTGCGGGACACAACTACTGCTGAAAGATCGCTATCGCGCCATTCAACCGCTTGGTCAAGGGGGAATGGGGCGAACGTTCTTGTCAGTAGATGAACACCGGCTTAAATCTCGCTGTGTGATCAAACAATTGTTACCGGCGCCGGAAATTCAAGGTAATTCCAAAGCACTGAAAAAAGCCGTTGAGTTATTTGAACAAGAAGCCCTCCGTTTGCTGGAATTGGGAGAACAACACCCGCAAATTCCCGCTTTATTAGCCTATTTTGAACAAGATAAGCGATTGTATTTAGTCCAGCAACTTATTGAAGGACAAGATTTATGGCAAGAATTAGAAGAAAACGGGCCCTTTAGCGAAGAACAAATCCGGCAATTGTTGAGTGATTTGCTGCCGGTTTTGCAATTTGTCCACGAACATCAAGTTATCCACCGAGATATTAAACCGACGAATATTATCCGCCGCAAATCTTTACCAAGTTTGTCAAAAGGCGGCAAAGCAGATTTGGTATTAATTGATTTTGGAGTATCAAAACAATTAAGCAGTACAGGTATCCACACCGGCACACGCACCGGCACAGAAGGCTATGCGCCGATTGAACAATTACGCAATGGTCAAGCTTACCCCGCCAGCGATATTTACAGTCTGGGAGTTACCTGTATTCACCTGTTAACTCAGACTCCTTTAGACGAATTATTTGATCCGATGATCGGACAGTGGCGGTGGCGGAGTGTTTTGCAACAAAGAGGAACAGATGTTAGCCCAAAATTGGCTTTAATTTTAGACAAAATGCTCAAAGAATGGGTTAATGAACGTTATCAAAATGCCGGCGATGTAGTTAAAGATTTGAATGCCGGTCAATCAAAAGTGGGAAATTCACCGCTATTGTTGTTGCAAGAAGCTGCTTACCGGCCGGTGGCGACAACACCTGTAGTAAGTAGGCCGGTTTCTGATAGACCCTTAACTACCGCTCATCATAATATAAGCCTCAGTCAATCCTCCGCGCTTTCTGATACTTTTTT
Organism: Ancylothrix sp. D3o; assembly: GCF_025370775.1. Taxonomy (NCBI): domain Bacteria; kingdom Bacillati; phylum Cyanobacteriota; class Cyanophyceae; order Oscillatoriales; family Microcoleaceae; genus Ancylothrix; species Ancylothrix sp. D3o. Next base: position 22,515 of record NZ_JAMXEX010000028.1, read on the forward strand.
AACCACATCACCGCCGCCAAGAAGTGCGCCTGTAACTTGGCGGCGAATTAATATCCTCAAAGGACATTCTCGCTACGTTAATGCAGTCGCTTTTAGTCCTTTAGGCAACTTACTAGCATCGGGAAGTTCTGACAAAACTATCAAACTTTGGCAACTAGACAACGGCAAATTACTAGCAACCTTTACCGGCCATTCTGATGATGTTAATTCCCTTGCTTTTAGTCCCGAAGGACAATATCTTGCCTCTGGAAGTTTAGACAGAACCATTAAACTTTGGCAACTAGACACCGGCAAATTACTCGGCACTTTTGCCGGTCATTCTGACTCAGTATTATCCGTTGCATTTAGTCCGGGGGGACAATTTCTTGCCTCTGGAAGTTGGGATAAAACTGTGAAAGTAATTCATTTACCCACCGGCAAATTACTTTACACTTTGGGAGGACATGGTGCCGGTGTTAGGACGGTAGCTTTTTCACCCGATGGCAAAATACTTGCCTCTGGATGTTGGGATAAAACAATTAATCTCTGGAAAATGGAAAATGGCGAACTATTAGAAACGCTAGGAGGACACTTAGATCCCGTCAGTTCCCTTGCATTTAGTCCGCGTAGTGTAACACTAGTTTCTGGGAGTGAAGACAAAACAATTAAAATTTGGCAATTTGATAAAAGAGGAGAATTAACAGCACCTACACGCACCCTAGCCGGTCATTCCAATTGGGTAAACACAGTATCAATTAACCCCCGTTCGCCGATTTTAGCATCAGGAAGCCGAGATAAAACTATTAAACTCTGGCATTTGCAATCTGGGCAATTGTTGCAAACATTATCAGGAGAATCTTATACTGTAAATGCTGTAATATTTAGCCCCGATGGTCAAACCTTGGTGAGTGGAAGTGAAGATAAAACAATTAAAATTTGGCGGATGTTTCCAATTGGAAAAGCATAAAATTTTCTGGCAAAGTTTTTTTTAGGCCAGATAAAAGCCGTGTCCTTGGCTACAAAATAACAAAAACTTATTCGGCGTTTAAAAAGTCCTTAACTCCCTAAAAAAAGCCATGAATTATTGTATTAACCCAACTTGCCAAAAACCCCAAAATCCTGAAAACAATAAATTTTGCCAAAGTTGCGGGATGAGGTTATTGGTCAGGGAGCATTTTAGGGTGATAAAACCTTTGGGAGAAGGGGGATTTACGCGGACGTTTTTAGCGGTAGATGAAGATTTGCCCTCGAAACCTTTTTGCGTAATCAAACAGTTTTTTTCCCCAGAAAACGTCAATACAGAACAGGCAAAAGAGCGATTTGAGCGAGAGGCTTTGCAGTTAGATATTTTGGGGAAAAATCCCCAGATTCCCCAGTTGTTAGCTTTTTTTGAATTGGAGGGCCGGCAATATTTGGTGCAAGAGTTTATTGAAGGGGAAAGTTTAGCAGAGGAGTTAGAACAAAAGGGCCCTTTTAATGAAACGGATATTCGGGTTTTGTTGGGGGATTTGTTATCGGTTTTGGAGTTTGTGCATAGTAATTCGGTGATTCATCGGGATATTAAGCCTGCGAATGTGATTAGAAGAAACTCAGACCGCAGGTTGGTTTTGGTAGATTTTGGGGCGTCTAAGTTGGTTGGCGGGGGAAATCGTGTGGCGACGATTTTAGGAAGTCCTGAGTATGTGGCGCCTGAACAATTGCAGGGGAGGCCGGTTTTTGCCAGTGATTTATTTAGTTTGGGGGTGATGTGTGTGCAGTTGTTAACAAAGGAGTCTCCGTTTAATTTGCGACGGGGTGGTGAGTGGGTTTGGCGGGAGTTTCTTTTGAGGCCGGTGAGTGCGGTATTAGGTGGAATTTTGGATCGGTTGTTGGCGGATTCTTTGCAGGTTCGTTATAGTTCGACTTCTGAGGTTTTGGAGGATTTGACGCAGGTTAGACCGCAGGTTTGGAAGGCTTTACAAACACTTTCTACTGGTGATAAAGTTCGCTGTGTGGCTGTGTCTTCGGATAGTCAATTTGTGGCAGCCGGTGTTGATGGCAAAGATGTTCCGTCGGAACGTCTGTACTTGTGGAATGTTGGGGGAAATCTCAAGGTTCGCAGTTTGGGCAATTTGCTTTCGGGTCATTCGGGTTGGGTTAATTCAATTGCGTTTTCGGCGGATGGTCAGTTGTTGGTGAGTGGTAGTTGTGACCGGACGGTGAAAATTTGGAACTTGGGGACGGGTAAGTTAGTTCGGACTTTGGGGAGTTGGTTTTCTAAGGATTGGGGATGGGTTTATTCGGTGGCGGTTTGGGGGGATTTGGTGGTGAGTGGTCATGGGGATCGGTTGCTAAGAGTTTGGAGTTTGGCGACGGGGAAGATGTTGGGGAGTTTTGCTGGTCATTCGGGGTGGGTGGAGTCGGTGGCGTTTCGTCCTGATGGTAAGGTTGTGGCGTCTGGGAGTGGAGACCGGTCTGTGAAGGTTTGGAATGTGGCGAGTGGGGATGCGGTTTTGACGCTGACGGGCCATTCGGAGGGTGTGTCTTCTGTGGCGTTTAGTTTGGATGGTCAAGTTTTGGTAAGTGGGAGTGGGGATGGAACTGTGCGGTTATGGCAGTTGGCTTCTGCGGAGTTGTTGGGGTGTTTGTCGCATTCGGGGCCGGTGGTTTCGGTGGCGGTTAGTCCGGATGGTCAGGCCATAGCTGGGGGAGGACGCGATGGGGTTGTGCGGTTGTGGAATCCTTATACAGGGGAGATGTTGGTGAGTCTTCGTTATCCGGGTGTGGTTTCTTCGTTGGCGTTTAGTGCGGATGGTCAGATGCTTGTGGTTGGCGGTTTGAGTGGGAAGATTGGGTTATGGCGTTTACAGCCTTCTGGGGTGTCTGCCGGCGGGAAAGGGGGGGTGAAGAATTGAAGCCGGTCGGCTATGGTTCGGGAAGTGGAAAATTTTTTTGACAAACCTCTTGCGTTTTTGGGGAGGTTGTGTTAAGTTTATAAATCGTTGGTGACGGACGCATAGCTCAGTTGGTTAGAGCACTACGTTGACATCGTAGGGGTCACTGGTTCGAGTCCAGTTGTGTCCATTAAATCAAACTCAATCACAGTAAGCGTTTTGGCTTTTGGTAAAAGCTTTTCATAAGGTTTATCAGCATCTATAAGTGTGACAAATTCTGCCACTTTCAACCATCTTATAAGATAAATTTAAGATACGAGATTTCAAGGGTTTGAGATGGCAGGACGGAATAGAAAAGGGTCGGTAACAGTCCAAAGTTTTAAGGGAGTTCTGAGGCTGGTGTGGAGTTACCAGGGTAAACAGCGTTTCCTCTATTCTGGACTGGTGGACACCCCACTAAATCGGATAGTGGCTGAGGGAAAGGCCAAAGTGATTGAAGGCGACTTGGCAACCGGCAACTTTGACCCAACCTTGGCCAAATATAAACCCGAAAGACAGAACCAGATTTCTGTAGTTGAGCTTTTCCAAAAGTTTATGGACAAACGGGCGCGACAAGTCTACGAGCGAACAATGGCCAAATATAAGGGACTACTTGGCTTGTTAAAATCGCACTTTGGCAATAAGGCAGCTTCAGCCATTGGGTAAAAAGAAGCAGAAAGATTTAGGGAAAAATTAGCATCGGAAATAGCGCCTATCACATTGAGAGAGAGAATCGGACTTTTAAAAGCCTGTTGGGATTGGGGTATTAAACAAAAGCTTGTTAGCGAAAATCCTTGGGCTGAGGTGAAAGTTCGGGTTCCGCCTAAACAAAAAGCGAAACCTTTTACTAAAGAAGAAATTACTACAATTGTCGCTGCTTTTAGATCCCATTTTCCTCACTACGGTGATTTCGTTGAGTTTCTTTTTGGGACTGGCTGCCGAACTGGCGAGGTAATTGGGCTGCAATGGAAACATTTTAATGATGATTGTTCGGTTGCTTGGATTGGTGAAAGTCTTAGTCGTGGAATTCGTAAAGAAACAAAAACGGGACAAGCTCGTGATATTCCCATGACTCCCTATCTTCAACAAATGTTAATCTCTCGTCGTCCAGTTGAGTTCAATCCTGATGATTTAGTATTTCCTGCTCCTCAAGGCGGTGCAATAGATGACCACAATTTCCGCAATCGTGCGTGGAAACCAGTTTTAGATGAGTTGCGGATTCCTTATAGAAAACCTTATACAACCAGGCATACCTTAGTTAGCCACGCCCTTGAAAAAGGGATGAATCCTGTTAATGTGGCGGAATTAACTGGCCACAATGTGAAAACTTTGTATCAACACTACGCCGGCGTGGTCAACAAAACTAAATTGCCTGATATTTTTGCCGACGACCCTTAAGTTTGTTTCCTAGTTTCTGAGATTGATAGTACGCGATTGCTCTTTGATGGTCTGGGTGCTGAGGATTCATGTTGCAAGTTATTAAATCTTGCAGCAATTCCTCATTATAAAGCCATTCATTTCCCACAAATGCACAGTGGATTCCTTCTATCAAAATACCTTGTGTGCGATACCTGATGAGAGTGCGGGGAGATTTCGATAGAATTTCCGCAGCCGTTCTTTTGTCAACAAACATTATTAGTAACCTCGGTTTATAATAAATAAAAAGGCTTAAAGAATGAACAATCAAACAGAAGATTTAGATGCCGTAGATGATGCCCTAGAGGATTTAGAGAATGAGAGAATTCAAAAACTCCAACAAACAATCCAAGATAATAAACGCGAAATTGAGAAAAAAAAGGATGATTTTCGCCTAATCGGTTACGACTACGAAGTGCGGAACCTTGAATGGGCTTTATGCAATGCCCAACAACCGGTAGATTCTCTGGACTATTTCCAAGTGCTGAACCTGGAATGGTGCTGTGAAATAATGCTTTTCCCTAAACCATTGCTTGACTGAAGTAATTTCGTTCGACCAATGTCAAGGTAGGCGATAGTGCTGATTATCTTAAGGCGGCAAGCTCCTCTTTTTTTCCGACGCTGATTGTCTCGCCCATACGGGAAAATTCCACGCGCCTTACATTGGGATGGAAATTTCCAGATATCCCATCATTTGGATAAATGCTTCATCAACTTTCTCCTATAGCGTATCTTTTGGCTTTTATAGCCTTTAATATAATTGGGGTTGTTGTGAGCGCATTTATGCCCATAAAATTTGTCAGACTGCCCCAATATCGTCATATAGCGCTGCCAACTTTCACCGGCGCTAGGATGAGTAAGACATTGCTCTTTTCCTTTGAAATACCATATTGAGTGTTGTTCTGTAGATATTTCAAAATCTTTCCCCTCTTTAAGTCCTAATGATTTCCAAGCTATTTTAAGGGACTTAAGCGATTCCGCCAACTCTTTATTAATACGTTCTATTTCACGGCGTTGCGCTTCGGCGATATCTTCAATTTTGCCTGTGATAATTAGTTTAAAGGATTGAACCGTGTGTTTTAGCATGAGGCGATTTCTTAACTGGTCTATTCTTTGATTATACTATTTTTATTTGGGTTTAATTGGTTATATCTAAGCTTTCCCTAACGATAGTGCTGCTAATAATGTTAGCAGCATTTTTATCTAATTATTGTTTTTGTTATTAATCTGTGTTATTACTCAGTATTTGTTATTGTATAAGTTCGGGATTATATAATCACGAAATTTGATTAACGCCATCGTTTAGCTCTCAGGAGCGTAGGTAAAAATGGGTGATGTTATTCATAGCTCTCAGATATCGTATAAATAGAAACAGCTAAGGCAACAGAAACATGAATAACAATCCAACATATCCGATTATCCTAATCCCAGAAGCAATCCAAGAAACTGCTCTCGCATTTCCCCCGATCCCTCAATTTAAAGAATTAGCGCCACCGGCACCGACTAACGAACCGCAGCAGATGAATTTGTTTCTCATTGCTACGTCCGCTATTGGCGTTATTGCTTTTTTGCTTCGGGTTAATCGCCGTTAATCTGGTTGTTGCTGCCGGCTTTACCTTTGCTGTTGGTTTTTTTGGGATTATTTTCCATATTTTATCAGAAAAATTTAGTTACTCCCAACGTCGGTTTGATTGGGAAAAACAATGCCGAAATTATGAGAAGAAAGTCAAAAGATACAATCAACGTAAAGTACAGACCTTCGCAGCAGTTCATCTCTACCCTCACCAAAAAGCTACAACAATATTACAAACACCTGAAAAAATAGCAGATATCGTCAAGAGCGCTTAGTACAAACTCTATCTAATACTCACGAACCTGATGGCATTAACAACCGTGTTCCACGCGGGTACTCGGAATCGGATTTTGGCGTTCATTTGAATCGTTACTTTCCAAGTAAAATACACACAGGCCGGTGTTTTGAGATACCTGGTTTTAAATACCCATAAAGTGCTGAGTTTGCTTATTTTGATAGCGAAATTAACTTTATGATTGATACAGAAATTGATAAAACTTATGCTTATCCAAATAAAAAACTGACTCACTACATTGGGTCTGATGATAAAAGAAACAATTTTTTCCTAGAACGTAATTAGATTGTTATTCATTTTGCCGAAGAACAAGTTATCCGATTCCCAAAAGGGTGTTGTAAGGTTATCGCGGAGGTTATTGAAACTTAGACCGGCATCCCATTTTCCAAAGCCCTCATCAATGAACACCTGCCGCAACCCAGTTCGACAGGAGTTCGGCGAGGCGGTGAGCGTTCGACTGAGACGTTCGGCGAGCGCGCGGTCCCTGAGACTTCGCCGTGAGCGCTCAGTCGAACGCTTGCCGAAGGGTCACGCCGAAGTCTAGTCGAACCACACTCGATGCTCTGAGGCGTGGATGCTCTGGAGTCGGTGAATCCGCCAGTGCCGGTGGATGTCAGTAATAATTTCAATTCTGCGCCCCAATGGTAGGGCTTACACCTACATGGCAGTCAAGTTGTCAAGGTTCTGTTGGGATTACTCCCTTAGATTTACCTGGCTAGCCGTCCCAGAGTATTAATACTCATTTAGGCTAAACGAATCGCACACAAAACTTTACATCATGTCCTATTTCGTCGGAATCTCGGCTTTACCCCCAATATGCCTTTCACCTTGATTGTTACCCTCTCAGGTGCGTAAGCCTTATTCTTGTCTCTTTTGTAAGATTTGCACTACACTTGACATTTTTGGAAAAAAAGGGCTACAATAATCTGACATTGTTAAAAAACAAAAGGAGGGCGAATGAGCGCAACCAACTTAGACGTGACAGTAATGGAGAGTGAATGATGGATGGGGATATCGTTCATGGCCGACCAAATGGTTTTTACCGAAAACCTTACGAGTATCTTTGTGAGCCAAAGTGTGAACTAAATCACTGTGCTTGGACTTTGATGGGGGCGCTTCGGAAAGATCTCCAGCGTAGAGGGGGAGATATGATAATCCTGGCAAAACGTATGGGTGAATCTTTAGCACAAGCGATTGAAAAGGGAGAGGCTAATTGGGTTACTTTAAGTAGAGAATTAGAACAAATTAAAAATCAATATTTAGGATCAACGCCCCATTACTATACAGAAACTGTTCTTCGTGCCGCAAAAACAGTTCTCAACGACTTTAGATATGGAGAAAGAATAGAGACGAAAAATCTCCCCGAAGTGATGGTAGAACAGTATATGAAGCAGGTGTATCAATCACAATTTGAAGCCCGGATCGCTCCAATTTATAATCATGGTGATCTAGATGACTCACTATTAAGTGAGCGTCTTCAGGATATCCAGCCACATATTTACAATATTATTGATGAAAAATGGGCTAAAAAAGCTACGGCGAATGAGGATGTAAGCAAACTGAGACGCCCAAAACGCCAAAATATAAACAAAATAGACATGGAAGAGGATTTACTATGATGATGAATACCGCATTTGCCGAGATTATGGGCGATAACATCGGTGAGCCTAGCTTTAGGGACTACACTTTTAAGTTTGAAGCTATTTTGAATAGTAATGGTTTAGTTAAATTTATCGACCATTTTCATAAAAAAGAGGAGTCAATTGGATTTATTGTAAATGATGAAGAATTTTCATCCAGAGTTGAAACGAAATTTCCATCTATTATTGCAGATCTTATCGATTTGGCTGTTGCAATATATGCCTCAGATCGGCTCGCAGTCTACAATTTAGAGAGAACACAGCGTCGTATTTATGTATTTTTGCCACTAGGTCATCCTGAATTATTTAATGGCGAATTATTGCAATCAAAGTTGAATGAACTACTAATATGGACTACTGGGAGTCAATGGAGCTTTGAGTTTACAAAACGGCAAGTATCAGGACGTTTTGTGGAGCAGCAACCACTTCTTTTATCAACTATGACTCCAGATAGTGAAGTAGCATTATGGAGTGGGGGTCTTGATTCTCTTGCAGGACTCTATACTCGTCTTCAAACAACGCCAGATCAGCCTTTTACCCTATTTGGGACAGGTAGTAACAATATAATCTACTCTTATCAGGGAAAAATCGCTGAGAAAGTACAGTCTATTTTTCCTAATCGCATTAGCTTATTGCGTGTTCCGATTCATTTTAATAATAGTAGTCAACAGAATAAAAATAAACTTTCTCGTGTACGAGGTGTTTTATTTACCCTATTAGGTTCTGCTTGTGCTTATTTGATGGGACAGAAGAAACTATTTGTATATGAAAACGGAATCGGAGCGATTAACCTTCCTTATTCCAAATCTACTGTAGGGTTAGATAATTCACGTTCTGTCCATCCCCAAACTTTATTAATGGTAAGCGATTTGGTTTCAGAGCTTGTAGGAGAAAGATTTGAAATTAAAAATCCTTTTCTTTTCTGGACTAAAGCCCAAATGTGTGAAGCTTTAGCTAAAGATAGTAGAAATAATTTGTCATCTTCAACGGTTTCTTGTGATAGCCGCCATCGCAAAAAAATAACATTTCAGTGTGGATACTGCTCTTCTTGCCTTTTGAGGCGACAGGCACTTTTGGCCGCAAATATACGAGATGAAACTCGCTATGTAATAACGCATGGAGAACATCCATCCAAGAAAGATCCAAGTTTATATTTTCGTCATATGCAAGCACAAGTTAATACTCTGGATAGGTTGTTCCAAGTCTCTAATAAAAGTGATATTCAATGGAAATATTTAACTCAAGAGTTTATTGAACTGGATGATATTGTTGATAGAACCTTTGAGGCAGAAGGGCTATCGGCTAGTGAGATGCGAAACTCCTTAATTCAACTCTACCAAACCTATGTTTATGAATGGAAAGCAGTTGAGTTTCATCTTCAGAAAAGATTGCTAAATTCAGCATAATATGATAAAATTGCATGGTAATAAGATGCCTAATTTTTATTACAAATAAATGAGAAAATTATGGCTATTAATATCCTAGAAAATATAGATATCAAAAAGTTAGGAGAACTCCTGCAACAAGCAAGACAGCAGCGAGGAATGACTCAGGAAGATGCTGCCAAAATAATTGACGCGTCTCGAACTACGATGGTTGCTATTGAAAAAGGCACTCGCCGCATCAAACCTGCTGAACTAATTAAACTTGCTCGTGCTTACGGACAATCTCTTAGTGATTTTGTGCGGCAACGCCCTGTTGTAGAACCTTTTAATGTGCAATTTCGGGCAATGTATCTCCGTAATGAGGAGGAAGAAGAACAGATTAAACCTTGTATCTTACGACTACAGGAATTATGTCAAAATTATCTGGAACTAGAGCAAATTATGAAGTCTCCGCTTCCCCAAAATTATCCTCATCAATATACAGTCACTGGTATGCCGATAGAAGCGACAGCAGAAGCGATAGCTACTCAAGAGCGTCAAAGATTAGGATTAGGTGATAGTCCTATTGGTAGGCTGCGAGATATTTTAGAAATTAGCGTAGGATTGAGAATTTTTTACTTAAAAATGCCTGCTAAATATTCGGAGATTTATAGTTATAACGAAGAGTTAGGAGGCTGTCTAGGAATTAATGCCGTTCATCCTGAAGAACGCCGCCGTTGGTCATTGGCACATGGTTATTTACACTTCCTTGCTCATCGCACTAAACCGGTAGTTGACTTCGATGGACAGTACAAAAGGATGCCCGAAAGTGAGCAATTGGCGGAAGCATTTTCTAAATATTTTTTAATGCCAACCAGCAGTTTGCTAAAACAGTTTAATGAGAGATGTCAAGCAAATCAGGGAGGAAAGTTTACGCCCACCGATCTATTTACCCTTGCTCATTATTATGGTGTGTCTGTACAAGCAATGACTTATAGGCTAGAAGAAATGAAACTCGTTCCTTCTGAAACTTGGAATAAGTTAAAAGATCGAGGATTAAAAGTGCGACAAGTTCAACAAAATTTAAATCTTGTTGAACTCCCACAACGTTCTGATATGATGCCTATCCACTACCAACATTTAGCGATTGAGGCACTAGATCAAGGTTTAATTACTGAAGGACAGTTTGCCAAATTTCTAAATGTGGATCGTTTAGAAGCTCGTCGTATTGCCGAAGTATTACGAGAGCATTCAAGCGGGATAACGGAAGAAGCTATTGATTTCGACCTACGTCTTACTGATAATAATAATGAGCAGGTAGCTCATGCAAATTAATCAGTCTCATCTCCTGATTGATAGTTGTTGTATGCTGAATTTATGTTCATCAGGTCAGTTGTTGAACATTTTACAGGTAATTCCCGCTCAAGTAGCAATTGTTCAGGAGGTTAAACAAGAATTACAGAAGATTGAGAATGCGATTGACTTTGAAACGGCGATCACAGAAGGTTTATTACTCACAGTTGATTTTGAATCTGAGGCTGAGGAAGAAGCCTTTGTTAATTATGCTGCTTATTTAGATGATGGTGAAGCTGCTACAGGTGCAATCGCCATTAATCGAGGATGGGCAATGGCAACTGATGAAAAAAAGGCCACTAAATTTTTTACTCAAGAATCATCATCTCTTAAAATTATATCAACTCTTGATATAATTAAGTATTGGTCAGAAGTAGCTAATATTGAGCAGTTAACACTCAATTATGTACTTAATCAAATTCGAGTGAAAGGGCATTATATACCACATCGAAATCATCCTTTAAGAAGTTGGTGGGAAACTGTGATTGATAAGCAAGAGAATCAATAAAATTTCGGCTTTGGTGAATCCATACTTTTTTAATAACCTCTTCTGTCCTTGGTTTGCTAAAGTTTTGCAAAAAAGCAAAAAATCTCGCAAGTTATACATTTGCTAGACAGGAATACGTTACGCATTCTTCCCAAAATTTTGCCATATATAGCACTACGGCATAAGGTTAGGACAAAAATATGATAAGATATACCAAAAGCTAAATCGAGGAAAACAGTTATGC